>NZ_JAKSYB010000072.1:0-580 GCF_022829505.1 Methylobacterium sp. J-043
AGCGGCCGGTTCCGAGCGTCAGCCGGTCGGCACCCGAGCCGCCGAGCACCACACCGTTGCCGGCGCCGAGGGTGACGGTGTCGTCGCCGGACACGCCGACATCCGTGCTCTCGACCCGACCCGGGGTGCAGTTGACCAGACGGACGGGCCCGCCAGCACCGCTGATGATGGTATCGCCGGTCCCGCCAGGGACGGGTTCGCCGCGGGGGCGGCCAAGGGCGAGCTTGCGGCGGTTGCCGAGCTTGATCGTGTCGGCCGGGCCGAGGACCGGCGTCAGCGTCTGGATCAGGGTCGGCACGCCGGCCGTAAGGTCGAGCTGGCCGCTGTCGCCGAGCACGGTCTTGGCGCCGTCGCCCGCCGTGATCGTGTCGGAGCCGAAGCCGCCGAGGAGGGTGTCGCTGCCGTCGCCGGCCGTGATCGTGTCGTTGCCGCCCAGACCCGTGTCGGTGGACAGGATCTGCGTGAGCAGGCCGGCCGCGTCGTAGCTGACGCTGCCGAAGTCGCCGAGGATCAGGTCGGCACCCTTGCCGGTGGTGATCGTGTCGGCATCCGCGCCGCCGATCACGAGGTTGTCGCCGTC
>NZ_JAKSYB010000052.1:0-401 GCF_022829505.1 Methylobacterium sp. J-043
GGACACGGCCTCGATCGTGCTGTTCGGCGGCCTTCAGCAGATCACCTCCGAGCTGCACGGACTCTCGGTCATCCTCATGGCCCCGGCGAACTCGTCAGCCGGCGAGACGGGCAAGCTGATTGACGCCCAGTCGATCGTCGGGGCCTCGACGGCGACGGGCTATATCGGCCAGGAGAGCAAGATTCTGCGCTTCGTGGTCTGGCACGCGATCGTGCTGGCTTGCCTCGTCGGCGGCCTCGTGTTTCTCCAGCTCTACGTCTACCCATGCACCGAGATGCTGATCCACCCGTCCGCCACGGCACCCGCCGCGCACTAACCGAACGGATCGAAAGTCCGCAACAACGCCCGCCCCGAGCGCTCGGGGCGGGCTTTTTCTTGGGCTAGAGCATCGTCCCGAAAGG
>NZ_JAKSYB010000061.1:0-114884 GCF_022829505.1 Methylobacterium sp. J-043
GCACGCGAGAGCATCGCCCTGGATATCGGATCCAGGACGATGCTCTCGGCACTTGTTTGTGCATCACCTTTTTCCGAAAGCCGGCAACCACCTTTCGGGACGATGCGCTAACCCGCGATCGGGAGGCCGCGCCCACCCTCACGGCCCGAGCCCGCAGGCGCTGGGGGAGGCGGATGACGCGGGGGAGCGCCGATGACGGCCGCTCCGCACCGCCGCCCCGGCCCCGACAGTCGAGGAACGCAGCGCGCGGGGGACCCGCTTCGATTCCGATTTCTGGATCGTCGACATCGGCGATCGCGAAGGCCGGCACTGCCTCCCGCTCGCGGGTTAGAGCATCGGCCCGAAAGGTGGTTGCCGGCTTTCGGAAAAAGGTGATGCAAAAACAAGTGCCGAGAGCATCGTCCTGGATCCGATATCCAGGGCGATGCTCTCGCGTGCAAGTGCGGCGTCAGCTCGTCCGGCGCAGGCGCGTCGGGAGCACTGTGCGCAGGCGCTCGGCCGCGATGCTGCCGCGCTTGGCTTCGGGGCCGTGCAGGGGCTGGTGCTCGCCCGCGGCGCGCTCCATCACGGGCACGCCGAAGATCGCGCAGAGCAGGTCGCGGGCGGTGGCCCTGCTCGTCTCGCGAAACAGCGTGACGAGGGAGAACACCCGATCGACCGAGCGCGCGACGCTGTCGTTGAGCGTAAGGAAGACGAAGACCGCTTCGCCCTCGCGCAGATCCGCCGCGCGCAATGCAAGCGTCAGCAGGTCGTAGCGGGCGACCGGATCGACGGCGGCGCCGAGATAGTTCGGCGGCAGGCCGAGCCCCTGGCCGAGCGCGGTGATGAAGGCCTGCACGTCGCGGGAATGGGAATGCTCGACGAGACTCGTCGCGAGCGCGCGGGGGGCCGGCGGGCAGGGGCGGAGGGCGGCGGTGGCCTCGACGGCCTGGGTGATCGCGCTGCGTTGCTCCGGACCGGCATAGAGCCAGAGCGGCGCGAGGTCGGCGGGCGGGATCTCGGGCCGGCCGAGCAGGATCCGGGCGAGATCCGCGTCGGTCCGGGCGCGGGCGAGCAGGCGGTCAAGCACGCGGGTGCCGATCAGCGCGCCGGGATTTTCGGCGAGCGCCCGGTCGGCTTCCGCTTCCGTCTCGGGCTCCGGCGGCAGCGCGATGGGAAAGCCGCGGGCTTCGAGCGCGGCGCGCACGCCGTCCGGGACGTCGGGGCATCCCTCGAGCTTCTCGGCGACGATGCGCGCCGTCTCCTCGTCCACCGTCGGGATCAGCCCCGCGGCGAGGGATTCGAACTCCCTGAGGATCGCCCGGTCATGGACCGGAGCGGCCAGGAACAGGTCGGTCTGCACCCGCAGGATCACGGGCTTCAGGTCCAGCGCGGGATCGCGCGAGAGCTCGATGAGGCCGGATAGGTCCGGCGCGCCGGCGACCGATGGGGGCATGGCACTCGATTACGCAGAACTTACTCTGGGAGTGAGTCAAACAGTTCTGCGTGAATCGACCTTTAAGGACGCACGAGCGCGAGTGTCCCGCTGCGGCCGGATCAGGCGAGCGCGAGCCGGTCCACGACCTCGGCCACCCGATTCCGGACGGGCTCGGGCAGCGGCAGGATCGGCCGGGGCGGATCGGTTCGGCACAGGCCGAGATGGCGGGCGGCCGCGTAAGTGACCCGCAGGCCTGAGAATTCCTTGAACAGGTCCCAGAGCGGCTGCATCCGCGCGTTCAGGGCGCGTGCCCGCGCGGTCTCGCCGGCTTGAGCGGCCTGCAGGATCGCGAGGCAGGGTTCCGGAAACAGCCCGGCCGCGACGCTGTACCAAGCCTCGCCGCCGGCCAGCAGCGCCTCGGCCGCGTTCCAATCGCCGCTGAAGCCAAGCTGGAACTCGGCCGGTACCGCCCGGCGCAGAGCGTCGAGCTGGCCGGCCACCGCGTCGGAATCCGGCGCTAGGCTCTTGAGCGCGCGGATGCCGGGCACCTGCGCCAGCCGCCCGACCAGCGAGGGCGTGAACCGGAAATGCGTGGTGCCGGGATTGTCGTAGATGCAGATCGGCAGGCCGCCCTGCGTCGCGACCGCGGAGAAATGCTCGAACACCTCCTCGTCGGTTAGCGGTGTGTAGGAGACGGCGGCCAGGAGCCCGGCGGCGGCACCCGCCGCCCGCGCGTCCTGCGCCAAGGCCACGGCCTCGTCGGTGCGCAAAGCCCCGATTCCGACGATGACCGGCACCCGGCCACCGGCCTCGTCGAGAGCCGCATCGAGCGCCCGGCGGCGCTCCGCGCGGGAGAGGTAGGCGTAGGTGCCGGTGCTGCCGAGCAGCCCGACCGAGTCCACGCCCGCGGCGGCGAGCGGGGCGACCAGCGCACGCAACGCCGCCGTATCCACGTGTCCGTCGGGGGCGGCGGGGGTGATCGGAAAGGCGGAGAGGCCGGTGAAGCAGGTCATGACGGCGGCAGGATGAGCGGCCGCCTGAGCGCGGTCAACGCCGACCGCAAGTTCGACGCGGCGGTCAGTTCAACCGGTCACGGCGAGCGGAGCGATCCCGTGCGCGGTTACGAGCGCACCTCGCGCTTGGCCACGAAGTTCAGCTCGTCGACCAGCACGTCCTTCACCACGTCGGAGCCGAGGCGCTCGTTCACCCGGGCGCGGATCTGGGCCAGCCGGCTGTTGATATCGTAGCGGGCGAGCTTGCGGAAATCGATCGTGGTGTCGCCGTAGATCTGGCGGAAGGCCTCGTCGACCACGAAGGCGTTGGGGGCGACGGGGAGCGTGTGCATCAGCTTGGCGTCGGCGGTGAAGACCAGCACGGCGATGACGTAACCCTGCACCTTGCCCTCGGCGACCATCGGAATGTTGATGGGCGCGAGCTTCTGATATTGCAGCCCTTCGAGATAGGGCTCGGTCGATTTCGAGAAGAACCCGCCGCCGAAAGTCACCGCCGCGTAGCAGGAGGCGATGGTGACGGCGCAGATCCACAGGCCGGAGACGAGGACGCGCATGGCTCAATCGCGTCCCAAATGTGCGGACAAGCGGGCCGAATAGGTGCCGTCGGACTCGGCGGCCTGAAGGCTGGCCTGCAGCGTCTCGCCAACCTCCTCCACCGCCCGCAGATGCAGGGCGACGGCCTCCTGATTGCGGATCAGCTTGTCGCGCAGGCGCGCCAGCACGATCCCGGTCTCGGCGTCGAGGGTCGCGACGTCGAGGCCGCGTGCCAGCCGCGTGAGTTCGAGGAGGCTCCGGCTCTTGGCCCGGTTGACCGCGTCGAGATCGAGGGCCGTGTTGGCATGGAGCGCCTCGGTCTCGGCCTCGACGGTGGCCTCCAGCCGCTTCAGGGATTCGAGGAGCATGAGGGTCAGACCTTACCCGCGACGCCGGTGCCCGTGGGCGTGACCGGGGTGTTGGCGGGGCGGGCGGCGTTCAGCATGCGGGCGATGCCGATGCCGCCGGTCTGCGCGATCTGCTGGCCGAGCTGCTCGGCGAGCATCGACTTCCAGATGCCGCCGGCATTGCCCTTGCCGAAGACGGTCTCGGCCTTGGGCAGCATCGCCTCGACGAATTGCTGGATCACCTGCCCCTCGAACTTCCGGTAGGGGTCGGCGGAGCCGGTCCGGGCGGTCTCGTTCTTCAGGCCCGTCAGCGCCCCGTGGACGTCGAGGGGCATGTGCGTGGTCAGGCCCACCTCGCGCGCGGCCTCGTCGGCGGCGCTGGCGAAGGCGGCCGGGTCGCCGGGCTGCGACAGCTTGGCCGCGGCTTCCTGATAGCGGGCTGGGTCGGCGGCGCGCGCCACGTCCATCACGATGTCGGAAGGGGGGGTGATGCTCATCGCGCCGTCAAACCTTGATGCGGCGCGAACCGGGCGCACGCCGCTGAGGATGGATCGATCCTAGATCCGCTGGCTTACGGGAGGCTTGCATCGCGGCGCTGGGCGAGGCCGTCGAGCCGCTCCATCGCGTCGATCCGGTCGCGTTCCCGGCCGAGCAGCGTCTCGATCCGCTCGGCGCTCAGCTCCGCGCGCTTCTGCGCAAGGCCCTGCTCGCGCACGTCGTCCGCCTGGGAGGCAGCGATGCGTTCGAGTTCGGTCGCCCGCGCGGCGAGCCCGCGCAGGCGGCGGTTGGCGGCTTCCAGGAACAGGTGGCCGTGCGCCGAGGACCCGACCGCCGCGAGCAAGGCCGCCCGGTCCGCCTCGACCGCCTCGGCATTGCGCCGGGTCTCGGCGAGCTGCCACTCGGCGGCGCGGCGCATCTGCTCCTGCACGGCGGTGAGGCGCTCGGCGCGCTTCAGGCGCTTGGCGATGTCGGCGGCGGACATGATGCTCAGCCTTTGCGAAGCCAAGCGACGTAGCCGGAGAGGAACTGCGTCATGAACTCGCTCGACAGGTAATAGAGCAGCAGCAGCGCACCGAACATCACGAAGGGCGTGGCGACGAAGTAGACCGGAATCGTCGGCGTGAGCTTGTTCACGAAGCCCGCCGCGAGGTTCACCGCCACCGCGTAGATGATGAAGGGGGCGGCGATCCGCAGGGCGAGGGTGAAGGCTTCGCCGATCTGGTCGGCGATACGCACCAGTGCAGTCTGCGTCCCGAAGCCCTCGCCCGGCGGGATGCGGCCGTAGGAATCGACAAGGCCGCGAAACAGCTCCCAGTGCAGGTCGGCGGCGAACATCAGCGCGACCGCGGCGAAGACGATCAGTGATTCGACCGCAGGGATGGCGTCGGTCCCCTCGACCGGCGTGCCCGGCATCGAGCCGAAGCCGACCATGGTCGAGACCGCGTTCATCACGGTTTCCAGCACGAAGATGAAGATGCGCCCGAGCAGGCCGATGAGCAGCCCGGTGATCGTCTCGCTGGCGACCCAGGTTAGCGTCTCGGTCGGCGCCTGGCCCGAGAGCTTGGTCTGGAACAGCGGCAGCAGCAGCGGCGTGACGGCGAGCGAGACGCCGCCGGCGATGAGGAGCCGCACCTGCGCCGGCACGCGCGGGCTGGAGAAGCCGGGCACGATCAGGAGGCAGCCGCCGATCCGGCAGAAGATCAGGAAGACGCCAAGGAAGGCCTCGCCGCCGAACAGGCTGCCGAAGCCCGGAATCACGAGATCGTGCCCAGTGATTTCAACTCGACGCCGCGGGCGATTTCCAGATGCGAGAGCACCGGCAGGGTCGGGAAGATCCGCTCGATAATCATCCGCACGTAGGGCCGGGCGTCGGGGGCGGTGACGAGGGCGAATCCGTGGACCTGCCGCATCCGCTCGCGGATCGCCTCGCCGGCCTCAAGGCCGAACTGCTCCACGAGGCGCGGGTCGATGTCGAACTCGATGACTTCGCCCTTGGCGTCGCGCTTCAGGCTCTGGTGGAAGGTGAGATCCCAGTTGGCGCCGAGCCGCAGCACGTGCAGCACCCCGTCCTCGGCCAGATCGCCGCAGATCTGCTGGGCGACGCGCATCCGCACGTGCTCGGCGATCTGCTCGGCGCGGCGGGCATGCGGGCTGATCTCGGCCACCGCCTCCAGGATCAGGTGTAGGTTGCGGATCGAGACGCGCTCGGAGAGCAGCAGCTTCAGCACCGCCTGGAGGCCCGAATGCGAGATCTGCGAGGGACAGATCTCGTCGATCAGCCGCTTGTATTCGGGGTCGAGCCGGTCGAGCAGCGCCCGCATGTCCTTGTAGGACAGGAACTGGGGCAGGTTGTTGCGGATCACCTCGGAGAGGTGGGTGAGCAGCACCGAGGCGCCGTCGATCGCCTCGAAGCCGGAGCGGCGGACTTCGCCGGCATAGGCGTCGACGATCCACAGTGCCTTCATGCCGAAGGCGGGCTCGCGCACCTCCTCGGACGGCACATCGGGGCGCGGACCGTCGCCGACGACGACGAGCAGCTCGCCGGGCCGCATCTCCTGGGTCGCGGCGACCGTGCCGTGGATGCGGATCTGGTAGGTCTTGGGCGGCAGGTTGAGGCTGTCGGTGAGCTTGATGTCGGGCACAACGAAGCCGTACTGGCGTGCGAACTTGCGGCGCATCTTGGCGACCCGGTGGTGCAGTTCGGCGTGGTTGCCCTGGATCTGCGCGGCGACCTGACGGCCGAGGCAGAGCTCGATCTCCGGCGTGCGCAGCTGCTCCTTGACCGATTCCTTGGTCTCGGCCTGCTTGCTCTCCTCCTCGCGCTTCACCTGGGCTGCCGCGGCGGCGGCCCGGGCCGCTTGGCGCCTCGGAATGGTGATCGCCACGAAGCCCATCAGGCCCGCGAGCGTGACGAAGGGCAGGAACGGCAGGCCGGGGACGATGGCGAACATCAGCATCAAGGCGGCGGCGACGATCAGCGCGCGGGGATAGGCGCTGAGCTGGCCGAGCACGGCTTCCTCGGTCGCGCCGCGGGTGCCGCCTTTGGAGACGAGGAGGCCGGCCGCCAGCGAGACGATCAGGGCCGGGATCTGCGAGACGAGGCCGTCGCCGACGGACAGCTTGACGAAGACGTCGGCGGCCTGGCCGAGCGGCATCCCGTGGCGGGTGGTGCCGATGATGACGCCGCCGAACACGTTGACGAAGATGACGATGAGCGAGGCCACCGCCTCGCCGCGCACGAATTTCGAGGCGCCGTCCATCGAGCCGAAGAAGGCCGACTCCTCCTCCAACTCCCGGCGGCGGCGCTGCGCCTCCTTGTCGTCGATCAGCCCGGCATTGAGATCGGCGTCGATCGCCATCTGCTTGCCGGGGATGGCGTCGAGGGTGAAGCGGGCGCCCACCTCCGCGATACGGGTCGCACCCTTGGTGATGACGAGGAAGTTGACCGTGATGAGGATCACGAAGACGACGATTCCGATGACGAAATCGCCGCTCATCACGAATTGCGAGAAGCCCTGGATGACGTGGCCGGCGGCGTCCACGCCCTTCTGGCCGTTGGCCAGGATCAGCCGCGTCGTCGCGATGCCGAGCGCCAGCCGCAGCAGCGTCGCGATCAGCAGCACGGTGGGAAAGGCGGAGAATTCGAGCGGCTTCTGAATCCAGAGCGCCACCATCAGGATCAGCACCGACAGCGCGATCGAGAAGGCGAGCCCGACATCGATCAGCACCGCCGGTACCGGCAGGAACAGCACCGCCAGGATCGCGACGATGCCGGCCGCAAAGCCGAAGTCGCGCCGCGACCGCTTTTCCAGGACGAGCGCTTCGCTCACCGCCATGACGTGAACCGATTCCCTCAAGGTCGAGGCGGTTGTGGCGCGACAAGCTTGCGTGGGGATGGGTGCCCGCGGGCAAGGGTAGGCGAGGGTTCAGCAGACGCTCTTAACCGTGACTCTCGAAGCCTGCCGTCATCCGCCGCATGGCAGGGCATCGAATCGGGTGCTGCCGTTGTCCGCTCTGAGTGCTAAGGTCTTCTCTGTCGAAGCTTTTGTCCTTCCCAAGGTCGAGGCCTTCGCGCGGGACCGGGCGGTCAAGTCTCGACAGCTTCCTCCGCCCGGTCCCAACCGTTTCCCCTACCGTCAAGCCTGTCCGTCTCGGCTCCGTTGAGCTGGGTGCTCCGCCGCACGCCGACGGGGCTTGCCGCGTTGACGTGTGAAAAATTCCCACGAATATCGCGTGAGGAGCGCGGTCGCTCCGGCCTGCCTGAGCCTGTCCGTGCCCCGATCCTCTTGTTTCCGCCGTTGCCTTTTCCTCGCAGCGGCGTTTGCGCCCCTGGCCGCTGAAGCGCAGGCTGCCGAACTCACCATCGAGGGGAACCGCCGGGTCGATGCGGCGGTGATCCGCGCCATCGTCGAGAACGCCCCGGCCGACGCGCGGCGCGAGTTGCTGGCGAGCGGCTACTTCTCGGACGTTTCGGTGACCCGTGACGGCGACCGGACGCTGGTACGGGTGCGGGAGAAGGCCGTGACCGGCCGTGTCGTCTTCGAGGGCAACAAGAAGGTCGAGAAGGCGACGCTCGAAGCCGCCATCGTCACGCGGGGCGCCGCGCCCCTCGATCCCACCCAGGTCGCGGCGGATGTCGAGCGCATCCGCGACGTTTACAAGCGTTCGGGCCGCGGCACCGCCAAGGTCAGCTACCGCCTCGTCGACCTGCCCAGCGGACGCTCCGACGTCGTCTTCGCCATCGACGAGGGCGACAAGACCGGCATCCGCGAGATCCATTTCATCGGCAACAGCGCCTACTCGGAATCGACCCTCAAGGGGCTGATGTCCTCGTCCGAGACGAACTTCCTCTCGTTCATCAAGACCTCCGACGTCTACGATCCCGACCGCATCTCCGCCGACCTCGACATCGTTCGCCGGTACTACCTCAAGAACGGCTACGCCGACTTCCGCGTCGTCAACGCCGACGCCCGCTACGTCGAGACCGGTGAGGATGCCGGCTGGGTCATCAACGTCACCGTCGAGGAAGGCGAGCAGTATACCGTCGGCGCGGTGGCCGTGGATCCGCGCATCGCCGGCATCGACCGCGAGGCCCTCGACGGACAGATCCGCGCCCAGGTCGGCGACGTCTACAACGCCGAGGATGTCGAGAAGACGCTCGTCGGCGTCACCAACGAGGTCAACCGCCAGGGCTACCCCTTCGCCCAGGTGCGTCCCACCGGCCAGCGCGACCGCGCCACCCATCAGGTCGCCCTCGGCTTCGTCGTCGAGGACGGACCGCGCGTCTACGTCGAGCGCATCAACATCCGCGGCAACACCCGCACCCGCGACTACGTCATCCGCCGCGAGCTCGATCTGACCGAGGGCGATGCCTACAACCGCGTGCTGGTGGACCGCGCCGAGCGCCGGCTGAACGGACTGGGCTTCTTCAAGAAGGTGCGCTTCTCCAACGAGCCCGGTTCCGCGCCGGACCGGGTGGTGGTCAACATCGACGTCGAGGATCAGCCCACGGGCTCGTTCTCGGTGGCGGGCGGCTACTCCACCCAGGACGGCATCATCGGCGAGGTCTCGGTCTCCGAGTCGAACTTCCTCGGCCGCGGCCAGTATGTCCGACTTGCGGTGCAGGCGGGCGAGTATGCCCGCGGTGTCGATCTCTCTTTCACCGAGCCGTACTTCCTCGGCTACCGTATGGCGGCCGGCCTCGACGGCTTCTACAAGTACAGCAACCTCGCGCGGTACTCGCGCTACGAGACCACGGTCGTCGGCACGCAACTGCGTCTCGGCCTGCCGGTGACGGATGAGTTCGGTGTCACCTTCCGCTACTCGATCTACAACACCGACCTGAAGGTGCCGAATACGCTGAGCCAACCCTACAACGACTGTTCGAGCCCCATCAGCGGCTACACTGCGGTCAATGCCGCGGGACAGGCGGCCTATCCCGCCTGCACCTATGACGGCGAGGCCTCGATCGCCATCAAGTCGGCGCAGGGCTCGACGCTGACCTCGCTCGTCGGCGCGACCCTGGCCTATTCCACGCTCGACAACCTGCAGGCACCGAAGAACGGCTTCTACGCGGAGCTGAAGCCCGAGATCGCCGGTCTCGGAGGCGATTCGAACTTCTACCGGGTGACGGGCGAGGCCCGGGCCTACCGGGAATTCGGCGAGGACGTGGTCGGCTTCGTCAAGTTCCAGGGCGGCCATATGGGAGCGACCGACGGCAACCCCTTGCGCGTCACAGACCAGTTCTTTCTCGGTCCGTCGCTGGTGCGCGGTTTTGCCGTCAACGGGATCGGCCCGCGCGACGTCGGCACCGGCGACGCGCGCTCCAACGCACTCGGCGGCTCGACCTATTTCGGCGGCACGCTGGAGGTGCAGTTCCCGCTGCCCGGCATCCCGAAGGATCTCGGCCTGAAGGGCGCCCTGTTCTCCGATGCGGGCACGCTGTTCGGATACAAGGGCAAGCGCAGCTTCGATGTGAACGGCGACGGCTTCATCAACGGCACCAGCCCGACCGGCGCCTGCAGCTACAGCGCCGGCGCGATCAGCGTGGAGCCCGAATGCGTGAACGTGCGCGACAAGGCGACGATCCGCTCCTCCATCGGCGCCTCGATCCTGTGGAACTCGCCGCTCGGGCCGATCCGCTTCGATTATGCCTACGCGCTCACCAAGGACGAGGGCACCCGTGTCTACGGGGCGGACGGCACCTATTACGGCCGGGTCGGCAAGGACCAGACGCAGGCCTTCCGTTTCTCGGGCGGGACACGGTTCTGATGACGCGGCTTGGCCTCAGAACCCCGTCGCGATCCGGCCGTAGGTCATCTCGGCGAAGGCGTAGATCTGCGAGCCGACGAAGGTGCCGGTCACCAGCATCACCAGGAGGATCGCGACGATCTTCGGGACGAAGGTGAGCGTCACCTCCTGGATCTGCGTCAGCGCCTGAAGCAGGGCGACCGCGATGCCGACCAGCATCGCCGCGCCGACGGAGGGGCCGGCGGCGACCAGCACCGTCCAGATCGCGGAGCGGACGAGTTCGAGGGCGTCGACCTCGTTCATGGGACGGCCTTCAGAGGGCGCATCGTCTTTTTTCCGAAGGCCGAAACCCACCGCTCGAGCCGATGCGTTAGGCCCTTGTTTTCCATCAACTTTTCCGACGGCCGGCGGCCGCCTTTCAGGCTGATGCTCTAGCTGATCGAGATGCCGGAGGCGAGCAGCATCTCGCGGCCGTCGGTGAGCTTGGCCATCACGCCGTCGCCGGTGACCCGCACCGACTGTACCGTGCCGGACGTCAGGCCGTCCGCCGAGGTGAGGTTCCGCCCGATGATCGCGTCCGCCTGATTCAGGAAGCTCGAGGTCAGCAGCGAGTCGAGCTTCTGGTTGGTCTTGGTGGCCTGCTCGACCTGCGAGAAGGTGGCGAGCTGGCCGACATATTCCGTCGAGTCCATCGGCTTCGTCGGATCCTGGTTCTGAAGCTGGGCCATCAGCAGCGTCAGGAAGGTGTCGGCGTTCATCTTGGAGGCGACCGAGGTCGCCGCCTTCGCCGCCGCAGCGGTGGTCGTGCTGGTGGTGCCGGTATTCGTGCCGGTGCTGCTGACGTCCATAGAAGTTCAGGCCTTGTCGGAGGAGAGGGCCGGCCGGGTCCGCGGCCGGCGGCGTTGGCCGGAGCGGGCGGATGGCACGAGGGCGGCGGGTGGTACCTCGGGGAGGGGAGCCGAGGGGCCGAGCAAAGTGGACTCCGTCGCGTAGAGGCCGCGGATCAGTTTGAGCGCCTCGAAGGCCCGGCCCGCCTCGACGAGGGCGTGCGCCGCCGTCAGCCCGTCCCGGATCGCCGGCTCGGTCGTCACGGCGAGGATGCCGTCCTCGATCCGGCCATAGAGCGACCGCGCCGGGCCGGCTTGGGCCGGGGCGATCAGCATGGTCTGCGCCGCGAAGTAGAGCTGGCGCAGGGGCGTCGTCGCCTCCTCCGCCTGGAGGACATGGCCCTCCAGCAGGAAGGTGGCGTCGTTCATCAGTTCGAGCGCGACCTTGCGATCGACGCGCACCACCGCGCCGTTGATGTAGACGCGCTCGCCCGCTTTCAGGCTCAGGTGCATGGTGCGGGCCGCGGCCCGGCCGGTTTCGCGCGTCATGGCCCGCCCCCTACTGCAATCCGTCGCGGATCGAGGTGTTGACCTCGATCAAGGCCGCGAGGCTGCGCTCGGGTGCGCTGAGCACCTCGCCGGCCTCGCGCATGTTCCACAGGCCGATCGCCACGAGGTCGGAGCGCAGGCCCTCGGGCAAGGCGTTTTCGGGGTCGAGCAGGTCGGCGATCAGCACGTTCCAGAGATCCTGGATCGAGCCGACCGCGGCGCTCCGCGCCGAACCGGCTGCGGATCCCCGCGCTTCGGCCGTGCGGAGTTGGCTGAGCGCCCGGTCGAAGGCGTCGCGCTCGCGCTCGCGACCGAGGTCGGGCGCGTCTTCCATGATCTCGGCATAGGACAGGCGGTACATCGGGGCCGACGCTCCGTACTCGGTTTCAAAAAAGCGGGCGTTCAGGAGATGAAGTTGATCAGGCTGAGGCTGCGCAACTGCGCGGTCAGCCCGTAGGACATCTGCATCTGGGTCGTGATGGCATCGACCCGGCTCTTGGCTTCGGCGGGATCGACGCTCTCCAGATCCCGGATCTGTCCGGTCAGCAGCGCGGTCTGCTTGGCCATGCGCGTGTTCGCCTCCGTGATCTGGCTCTGGGCGCGGCCGAGATCGGCCTGCACCGTCGTGAGGCTCCCGCTGACTTGGCCCAGAAGCTCCATGACCTTGCTCGTCGCCACGTTCTGCGCCTCCTGCGAGAGGCCGGACAGTCCGAGCCCCGAGGCGATGACGTAGGCCATGCCGAGTTTGCGGAAAGGCTCGGCGTTGGCGGTGACCGAAGTGGTGACGGTCTCGGTGAGCGAGATCTGGCTGTCGAGGGTTCGGCTCGACGCGCCCGACCATGTCCGGCCCCAGTTCACCTCGGTGAACAGGCCGGTGAGCGGTCCGTCGAGGAAGACCTTGAGCTGGTTCTGCGTGATCTCGGAGGCCGCCGCAGAGCCCGGCGCGACGTTGAAGAAATTCGTGAAGAGGTCATCGACCGCCGTCTTGGCGGCGGAGATCGGGCTGCCCTCGTAGGGTGTCAGCGGTGCCGTGCCGCTGTTCGTGCCGCCGAACACGAACTGACCGTTCGCGCTGGTGTTGAGTGCCCCCGCCAGCGCCGCGAGGCGGCCGGGGGCGGAGGTCACGAGCGTCTTCGCACGCTGGTTGGCGGGGAGCGCGGTGAGCTCGTTGAGCGTCGCGTCGGCGGCCGAGCGAATCTCGTTGAGCGCGCCCTGCGTCGCCGCGAGCCGGGACGTGGCCGCGGTGTTGCTCTGCGTCAGCGAGGCCAGCACGGCGCTCTGCCGCCGCAGGCTGAAGGCCCCGGCGACACCGCCGCCGAGCGTCGCGCCGACATCGGCGAAGCGGCCGGTGGCGATCTCCTTGGTCGCGGCGGCGAGCTCGGTTTGGAGCCGTGAGGCGCCGGTGCGCGGCGCATTCCAGAGGTTGAGGCTCGAGATGAAGCCGGTCGTCATCATGGCCGTATCACCGCACCGCGTCGAATAGGGTCTTGAGGAGGTCGTTGACGACCGAGAGGAGCTTGGCCGACGCGCTGTAGGAGCGCTCCAACTGCAGGGCGAGGGCGGTCTCGTCGTCGCCGTTCACGCCCGCGACGTTCGAGAGCGCCTCATTGGCGCGTGTCAGAAGGGTCCTCTGGTAGGAGGCGTCGGTCGAGGCGTCCTTGCGCTGCGCTTCGAGCCACCCCGCGGAGGCCGCGGCGAGATCGGGCAGGCCGGCGGAGGTGCCGAGGCCCAGCGACGGATCGACGGGCCGGGCCGCCGACAGCCCGGTGAGAAGGCCGCGAAGGCGGCCCGCATAGGCCGCGTCGCCGCCCGCCGCAGGGTCGATGTAGTCGCTGCCGTTCATGCCGCCGCTGCGCAGCAGGGTAACCGAGCCGCCCCGGGCCGGATCGACCGCCGCGTTGACCGAAATCGAGGCCGCGAGGCCGCTGCGTCCGGCGCCCGCGGGTAGGAGCGCGCGGCCGCCCGCGGTGAACAGGCCGGCCCGCGGACCCTCATCGATCAACGAGAAGTCGGTCTCGGCGAAGGCGTCGATCAGGCCGCCGGCCAGGGCGTCGAGCTGCGCCTCGTAACGGACCGCCGCACCGTCGCGCAGGGCTGCGAGCCCGGCGATCCGCCCGGAGCCGAGCGGCATCGGCGAGGCGGCCCCGGTCACCGGCACGCCGTCGATCGTCACGCCGCCGCCGACGGTGCCCGCGGCAAAGACGGGGGTGGCCGAGAATGCGACCGAGCGGGGGCCGCGCTCGAACAGGGTCACGCCGCCATCGGTGTAGAGCGCCATGTCGCCGCCCTCGCGGGCCACGGCCGTCACGCCGATCTCCTGGGACAGCGCGCTCAGGATGCGGTCGCGGTCGTCCAGCGCGTCGGTGGCGTCGCCGCCCAGGGCCGTGGCCTTGGTGACGGCGCGGTTGGCGGCATCGAACCGGACGAGAAGGTCGTTGATGCGGTTGACCGAAGCGTTGATGCCGGCGTCGGCCTCCGCCCGCACGGCGTGGATCGCGTCCGCCGCCTGGTTCAGGCTTCCCGCCAGGGCCTTGGCCGACTCGACCGCGTCACGGGCGAGCTGCGCGTTGTCGGGCTGGTTGGCGGCCGCCTGGAGCGCCGCCTGGAGCGCCGTGAGGCGCGCGGCCGGCGCGGTCGGGTCCTCGGTGTCGCCGACGGTCTGCGCGAGCTTCGTCAGCCCGGTGAGAAGGGCGTCGCTGCGGGCGGCGTCGGACGAGGCGTTGAGCGTACGGGCATAGAGCGCCGGGTCGCCCGAGCGGGTGATCGTCACCGTGGCGCCGCCCGCGCTGCCGGCGACCAGCGTCGCGATCTTGCGCGAATAGCCGGGATCGTTCGCTCCCGCGACGTTGCGCGCGGAGACGGCGATCTGGTTCGAGTTTGCGAGCAGCGAGGCGCGCGCGGTGTTGAGCGCGAGGGTGAGACCCATCGGTCGGTTCCTGGGACGCGATACGAGACGGGGGCGCCGGTGTCGGGCCGGCGCCCCCGGATGCGACGATGGTCCGCGTCAGCGCTTCAGGTTCATCAGAGTTTCGAGCAGCTCGTTGCCGGTCATGAACACCTTGGAATTGGCGGTGTAGACCGTCTGCGACTCGATCATCGTGGTCAGCTCGGTGCTGACATCGACGTTGGACTGTTCGAGCGCGCCGGCCTTCAGGATGCCGCGCCCGCCCTGGCCGGCGAAGCCGACCTGGATGTCGCCGGATTCCGCGCTCGTCGTGAAGACGTTGCCCGCCCGCGGCGCGAGGTTGTCGGGGCTCGCCACATCCGCCAGCGGCACCTTGAACGCGGCCTTGCGGGTACCGTCGGAATAGACCGCGTAGACGGTGCCGTCCTCGCCGAAGGCCGTTCCGCTGACCGAGGTGGGCGACGAGCCGTTGGCGGTGCCGGAGAGGTTGTGGTCGCCGGAGAGCTGCGTGAGGCCGCCCAGATCCACCGTGATGCGGCGGCCGTTGGGCACGTCCACGAACGCCGATCCGCCGCCGTTGACCTTGCCGTTGCCGTCGAAGGTCACGTTGCTCGTGCCGACGGGTATGGCCGGTGTCGCCGGGTCGAAGAAGGAGACCGTCCACGCGTTGGCGGCGGTCTTGGTCATCTGGACGTCGAGCGTCACCGGCCGACCGACATTGTCGTAGACCTTGAGCGAGTTCTTCTTCGAGTAGCCGAGGGCACCCGTCGCCGTCGAATCGTAGACCGGCGTCTCAAAGGAGAGGTTGCCGCTGACCGTGGCGGCGGTGGAGGGACGCGCCTCCTGGCCCATCACGCTGACATTGACCGGCTTGAGGTCGGCCACGCCGTTGAGGACGGGGTTCGGGGTGCCGTTGGCGAGGCTGTAGCCCATCAGGGTGAAGCCGCCGGCATTGACGAGGTTGCCGGTCTTGCCATCGACCACGAAGTTGCCGGCCCGCGTCATGAAGGGCGCGCCGGCGGCGTCGCTCACCACGAAGAAGCCGTTGCCCTGGATCGCGAGATCCTTGTCGGAATTGGTCGAGGCGATGGGGCCGCCTTCGCTCACCGAACGGCGCAACGTGGTCTCGACCGCGCCCGAGTTGTAGTTGCCGACGTCACCGGAATCGAGCAGCAGCGACGAGAACTCGGCCGAAGTGCGCTTGTAGCCGGTGGTGCTGGCGTTCTGAATGTTCTCGGCCACCGTGGAGATACGGTTGGATTGAGCGTTCATTCCGGAAACGCCGGTGCGGAGCACGCCGATGAGACTCATGCGAACACCTCGTTGACTTTCGAATTCTTGCGCACTGGACACGGTGTCGCTTGCGCGGGGCTGAAGGCGTGGTCGATCACAGACGGCGATGCGTTCGGCGCTTCGTCGTCTGCCCCCGCGAAGGCGGGGCGGCGCAGGCAAGTTTTCGCAGCCTGCATAGACTTGGCTGCGTCCGCCGGGTCATCGAAAGGCAAAGTCATCCTCATCCCCGCAGGGATTGGGCGAGTTCGAGGAAGGCGTCGCGGCTCGGCGGCTGGCCCGGCTCCTGGCGCAACGCCTCGTAGATCCGCGGCACGAGGCTCACGGCCTGGTCGAGGTCGGGATCGCTGCCGGCGCGGTAGCCGCCCATCAGGCGCAGATCCCGCGTCTCCTCGAAGCGGGCCATCATGCTCTTGAGCTTGCGCACCAGCTCGCGCTGGTCCCCGGTCCAGACCTCGCCCGCGAGGCGCGAGATCGAGCCGAGCAGCTCGATCGCCGGGTAGCGGCCCTGCTCGGCGATGGCGCGGTCGAGCACCACGTGGCCGTCGAGGGTGCCGCGGATCGAATCGGCGACTGGGTCGTTGTGGTCGTCGCCATCGACCAGCACCGAGAAGATGCCGGTGATCGTACCCGTGCCCTCCGCGCCGGGGCCGGCGCGCTCCAAGAGCCGCGGCAGGTCCGAGAAGACGCTCGGCGGGTAGCCGCGCGCCACCGCCGGCTCGCCCGCGGCGAGCGCCACGTCGCGGGCGGCGTGGGCGTAGCGCGTCACGGAATCGACGATCAGCAGCACCGACTCCCCGCGGTCGCGGAAGGATTCGGCCACCGCCAGCGCCACCTTCGGCGCTTGGCGACGCATCATCGGGCTCTCGTCGCCGGTCGAGACCACGATCACGGCACGGTCGCGGGCGGCGGCGATCGGCCCTTCGAGGAACTCGCGCACTTCGCGCCCGCGCTCGCCGACCAGCGCGACCACGACGCTGTCGAAGCCCTGAGCGCCGGCCAGCATCGCCAGCAGGGTCGATTTGCCGACGCCGGAGCCGGCGAAGATGCCGATGCGCTGGCCGGCGCAGAGCGGCGTGAACAGGTCGATCGCCCGCACCCCCGTGGGCAGCGGCGTCTTCACCCGCGCGCGGGTCATCGCGGCGGGCGGGTCGGCATCGAGCGGAACGCTGGCGGGACCCTCGGCCAGGGGGCCGAGCCCATCGACGGGGCGGCCGAGCGCGTCGATCACCCGGCCCTTCCAGCGCGGGTCCGGGCGCAGCTGCGCCGGGCCGATGCGGTGGGCGAGGCTGCCGATGCCGGCCTCGATCCGGCTCTCGAACGGCTTCACGGTGGCGCCGGCCGCATCGATGCGGACCACCTCGCCGACCTGCATGCGGCCGTCAGCGGAGAAACCCATGCGGTCGCCGAGCCGCACGAAGGCGGAGACGCCCGCGACCCGCGCCGCGTTGGCGGTCACCTCGCGCACGGGACCAGCGACCCGCACCAGCGGCAGGTCGCGGCGCCCGGCCTCCATCGCCCGTTCCAGGCGCTCGATCGCGTTGAGGGTCATCGCATCAGCCCTGCGGTCCCAGCGTCTTGACGGCGCCGGTGAGGGTCGTGTCGGCCTCCGAGGTCATCGTTGCCGCGCTCTCGAAGGCGCGCTGGATCGCGATGAGCTTGGTCATCTCCAGGATCGGGTTAACGTTGGCACCCTCGACGTAGCCCTGCACCAAGCCGATGCGGGTGAAGTCCTGGACCGGCCGGGCGGGCAGGCTCGCGGCGACGGCATTCTCGCCCGCGCGCGTCAGCGTCGCCTTTGGGTCGATGCTGAACAGGCCGAGCGCGCCGACTTGGTTCACGCCCTGGTGGATGCTGCCGTCGCGGCCGATCTTCGGCGGCCCGGCCTGGGGATCGAGCAGCAGGGGGCCGCCGCCGGGATCGACCACCGGCAGGCCGCCCACCGTGCGCAGCTGCCCGTTGGCGTCCATCGTCAGGCGCCCGTCGCGGGTGTAGAGCGTGTCGCCCTTCGGGCCCTTCACGCCGAGCCACGCATCGCCCTGCACGGCGACATCCAGGGTGGAATCCGTCTTCGTCGTCGGGCCGGCAGCCCGCGAGATGGTGTTCTTGCCGGGGCCCACGAAGGCGACCTCGCCGCGGTTCGAGCGGGCGAGCAGTTCCGAGAAGCTGACTTCCTCCGCCCGGAAGCCCACGGTGGCCATGTTGGCGACGTTGTTGGCGGTCGTGGTCAGGCGCTTTTCGAGGGCGATCTGGCTCGACAGGGCGACGTAGAGGCTGCTCTGCATGGCCCTTAAGCTCCGATCCGCGCCGTCTGCACGCTCTGGAGCGTGTCGGCGTCGAGGCTGCCCGTGCCGGTGAACAGTGCAAGGATGGGTGCGCTGGCGGTGTTGTTCTGCGCGTCCCAGATCGCCGCGAAGCGCCGCACGAAGGCGTCGAGCTTGGCAGGGTCGCGGAAGCTCGCGATGTCGATCTTGCCGGCGATCAGTTGGGCCCGCTTGGCCAGGGCCTCGCTCGTGGCCGCGCCGCTCGTCGCCGGCAGGCCGATCACGGTGTTGGC
The DNA here is from genome assembly GCF_022829505.1 of Methylobacterium sp. J-043. Classification (NCBI taxonomy): domain Bacteria; kingdom Pseudomonadati; phylum Pseudomonadota; class Alphaproteobacteria; order Hyphomicrobiales; family Methylobacteriaceae; genus Methylobacterium; species Methylobacterium sp. J-043. The sequence continues at coordinate 18,190 of NZ_JAKSYB010000061.1, forward strand.
CACTTGGCTCAGCGCCGCGTCGCCGAGGATGTCGTAGGCGCTTGTGAGCGTCGATGCCTTGCGGGCGAAGTAGAGCGCGAGGCGCACGCCCGTATCGGCGTCGCCCGCATCGCCCTCCAGCGACTCGCGCAGATAGGCCTGGGTCACGGTCTGGGCCATCGTGTCGGGCCCCAGATCCGTGCCGAAGCCGACATCGACGACGGTCCGATCGGCAGAGAGCGGGGCATTCCGGATCGTCAGGGTGCGGTTCGGCCCGCCCGCGTTCACCAGCGTGTCGGCGTCCCGGCCCGTGCCGCCGTAAGCGCCGTCGGCGCCGAGATCGGTCAGTGCGGTGGTCTCGAAGAACAGGCTCCCGTCGGCGGCAAGCCCCGCCTGCACCTTGCCCTTGAGGGCGGACGCCTCGATCTGCGCCGCCACCGCTGCGGCGATCTCCGACGGCGTCACCTTTGCGGGATTGTCCACCCGACCGGCCAGGGTTTGCGCGTTGAGCCGGATCGTGACCGATTGCGTCGTCGTGGCGTCGAGCCGGGACTCCACGAGGAAGCTCGCCTCGGCCCGGCCGCTGAAATCGTAGGTATCGGCCAGGAGCTTCGGCGCGCTGAGCGAGGCGGCGCGGGCGGGCTCACCGAAGCGCGTGGGGTCGGCACCCGTGGCGGTGACGCCCTGGCCGAAGCTGAACGCCTTGGCAAAGGCGGTGTAGCGGTCGTCCGCCAGGCGGTTGGCGAAGCTCGCCGCGCTGGCAGCGCCTTCCTCCAGCACCTTGCGCATGAACGCCTTGGCGTAGGTCATCTCCTCCAGGCCGTAAGCCTTCATGGCGTAGGCGTAGAGACGCTGGTCGCCGAGCAGATCGTCGACCGATTTCACCCCGCCGATATGCGCCTCGTAATAGGCGGTCTCCCGGGCAACCGTCGGCTCGGCCGCCTTCCGGGAAAGGGAGGCGGGGAGATCCTTGGCGATCAGCCGGTAGCTGGTGAGGGTGTCGGTCACGGGCGGGCGCCTGAGCGGGAGCGCGGGAGGGGGGCGACCAACGGCTCGGCGGTGCGAGCAGGATCCGATGCTTCGTTTGCATCGTCTTTTTCCGAAAGCCGGTCGCCACCTTTCGGGCCGATGCTTAGGGCGGCTCCCTTGTCCCAGGCTTGCCCGCCTTCGGCCGGTCGCGTCACGGCGCCACCGGGCCGATGATCGTCTCGGTCGTGATCACGACCCAGCCCGCGCCGGTCCGGCGGATCGACAGGACGCGGCCCGCGCCGGGCAGTACGCTGCCGAGCGCGGCTTTGCGCTGTCCCTCCCGGTTCTCGAGGGTCGCGATGCCGTCGGCGACCCCGCGCAGGGCGTAGGCGCCCGCGGGCGGCAGGGCCGGCGACTCCGCCGGGCCCTGAAGGCCGGCGGTTGCCGCGACGGGCCGGTCGGGCAGAGAGCCGGTGGTGACGGGATCGAAATCGGGGTCGGCCAGGCGCCCCTGCGCCACGGTCTTCTTCCAAGCGAAGGGCGCCGTGCCGGCGGGCAGAACCGCCTGCACCGCATACTCGTGCGTTCCCGTCGCGATGGCGTAACCGGCGAACCCGCTGGCGGTGAGGGCGAGCAGGACGAGGCTTGCCAGCACGGTGCGTTCGCCGGCTGCCTCACGAGCACGGCGGGCCGCGATGCTTCCCGCCACCGGCCGCGCCGGCAGGCGTGCGACGGTGCCGAGGGAGGATCGCCGTGCGGAATCGGACGTCATGGAGGTCTCGGCAGGTAATCCCGAGGCGCCGCGCGAAACGTCTTCGCGGCGCGTGCCCCGGGGGCGACAGCGTCATCGTTCATGATCCGTCTACAAATATGCTTGACGTCCGGTTAACGATGCCCCGCAAAGGGGCGTCCTGTCTCATCGACAGTGCCGCGGGTGCTCGTTAAGCCGAAGGGAAAGGGCGCCGGGGAGCGAGCATGGCCGATCCGCGGGAAAGTGTTTCGCCGGAAGCCGCAGCGCCCGTCGAACGGGCGGGCAAGCGTCACCGCGTCGTCCAGCAGGGCCGCATCGTCCTCGGCCCCGAACGCCTGATCGCCTGCACCGTGCGCGACCTCTCGCTTCGGGGCGCCAAGATCCGCGTCGCCCCCGAGCATGTCCTGCCGGAGACGTTTTCCCTCGTGATCGCCGCGCATGACCTGCGCACGATGAATGCCCGGCTGTGCTGGCGCCGCGGAGATTTCGTGGGCGTCGCCTTCGAGGGTGAGCCGGCGGTCGTTTAGCCTGTTCTCCACAGGCACGAGGCCGACCTGTTGAGGGCATGGGGCGGGACGATGCGGGGCAGGGTCGCTTAATCGCTTCGTAACGGGCTACCGCCATTGTCGGCCCATCGCGAGGCGCCTTCCGCAACCATGCGGAGCCGCCTTCGAGAAGAGGCCAGCGGGTGAACCCTCCGACGGGTTCATGGACATGATGTCGGTCCGTTGATCCGGTGTGAGTCCGGAGGTGTGATGCGCGGCGAAACGAGCCTTCAGGGGCTCGCCGCGGCCCTCTCGATAGGGTCGTGTGGCCGCACCGGTGCGAGTCCGGTCCTGAGAACCGTCCCCCCTCTTTTGCCGGAAGTCTGATCCGTGACCAGCCTGCTCACCAACATCTCCGCCATGACGGCGCTGACGACGCTCAAGGGCATCAACAGCCAGCTCGACGCCACCTCGAACCGCGTCTCGACCGGCCAGCGCGTCTCGACCGCCGCCGACAACGCCGCCTACTGGTCGATCGCCACGACCGTGCGCACCGACAACGCCTCCCTGTCTGCCGTGAAGGATTCGCTCGGCCTCGGTTCCTCGGCGGTCGACACCGCCTATAACGGCCTCAACTCGATCCTGTCCGACATGCAGAACCTGCGCGCCAAGCTGCAGACGGCCCTGCAGCCGGGTGTCGATCGCTCGAAGGTCCAGACCGAGATCGCGGCCATCCAGAGCAAGATGAAGGCGACGGCCGACTCGTCGAACTCGTCGGGCCAGAACTGGCTCTCCGTCGATTCCACGGCGACGAACACCGCCTATCAGGCGACGCAGAGCGTGATCGCCGGCTTCTCTCGCGCTGGCGGCGGCGCGGTGACCTTCTCCAAGATCAATGTCGACGTCAATGCGATCAAGCTGTACGACGTCAACGCAAGCAGCGTCACAACCGCCGCAACCAGCGGCCAAGTGTTCGCCCAGACGTCTCTCACCGGGACCGCCGCATTCCGTCCGGGCGATGCCGTCGTCGCCAACCGCGGGACCGCGAATTTCAACGGGGCCAACGAGGTTGCCTTCACGCTCAGCCTCGGTGACGGTTCCACGGCGGACATCGTCATCAACAGTGCGACGATGGCCTCTGCCGCCAGAGATCTGACGCGGGTGACGACGGACGAGTTCCTCGCCGCCATCAACAACCAGATCACGGCCGACACCGCCACAACGCCGCTGAGCGGAAAGGTCGCCGCTTCGCTGGACGCCTCCGGACGCCTCACCTTCACGAGCACGGCGACGGGCTCGGGGACCGATGCTCAGATCTCGGTCAAGAACATCAACGCGAGCGGCACCAACGCGCTCGTCGATGTCGGCTTCAGCGCGATCTCGGCCACGCCTACGGTGAAGGCGGGAACGAATTTCACCACGGTGGACCTGACGGCTGATAAGGTCATCACGGTCAATGACGGGAACAGAGCGACGACTGTCACGCTCACCGCTGCCCTTTACGGTGGACTCGCCTCCCCGACTTCGACCGGTAGCGGTGCTGTCAATGGTAGCGACACTGCGCGGTTGATCAATGCGCAGCTGACGGCGGCCGGCAACACCGCCCGGATCGCCTTCGGGGCCGACAACAAGTTGACGCTCACGAGCAGCTCGACCCTTCCGATTACCGTGGGCGGCGCCGATGTGACGTCCTTCGGCTTTACGGCCGGCCAGACGGCCCCGGTGTCGGCCGCGTCGACCGGCTCGGGCACGGCGGCGGGCACGACGGCCGGCAAGGGCATCCTCGACACCGCGGATGCCACGACGGGCTTCTCGATCAGCTCGATTAACATCTCCAACCTCACCGGTACGGCCGGCGACACGGCTCTGCAGAACATCATCACCCAGGTCGAGAAGGCTCTCGCCAAGGTGACCGATGCCGGGACCAAGCTCGGCGCCAACAAGACCCAGATCGACGGTCAGAAGACCTTCGTCGACACGCTGATGAAGGCCAACGACCGCACCGTCGGCATCCTGGTCGATGCCGACATCGAGGAGGAGTCGACCAAGCTGAAGGCGCTCCAGACGCAGCAGCAGCTTGCTGTGCAGGCGCTCTCGATCGCCAACTCGGGCAGCCAGAACGTTCTGTCGCTGTTCCGCTAAGCTAAGACGTCCCAGCCGCTCGCGCGGCTGGGATACTTCCCGGCGTAGAAAAAGGCCGCGCTCTCACCGAGCGCGGCCTTTTTCATGGACGCATCGTGTGCGGATTCTTCAGCCGACGAAGGTGTAGCCTGCCATCCGCTTGGCCTCGATCGGGTCGTAGCCGAGCCGCATCCGCAGCTTCTTGCGCAGCTTGCTGATATGGCCCTCGACCACGCTCTCCTCGACGCTGGTGTCGAGGTCGCCGTAGACCGCCGTGAAAATCTGGCCCTTGGTCACCTGCCGGCCGCGGTTCTTCGAGAGATATTCGAGGATGTGGCGCTCGCGCCGGGGCAGGATCAGGCAGGCGCCGTCGATCTCGGGGTCGCGGCCGTCGGTGTAGACCTTGAGGCGGCCCGCCCGGTCGGGGGCCGGCGCCGGCTCGACGCCCCGGCCGGTCCGGCGACGGATCGCGGTGGCGCGAGCGATGATTTCGCGGACATGGACGGGCTTGCGCACCACGTCGTCGATACCGACGGTGAACAGCGCCAGCGTCTGCTCCAGGGAGCGGGTCTCGTTGAGGGCGATGATCGGCGCCCGGCTGAGCGAACGGATCGCCACGGTGCAGGAGGCGCGGTCCGCGCAATCCCCGATCAGGAAGCCGTCTATCGCCTCGACGTCGATCCGCGGCGCCGCGTCGAGCCAATCCTTCATCGACCCGATGGCCAACCCCTGCGCCTTCACGCCCTCGGCGCCGAAGCCGGCGACGTAGTGGTCGGTCACGCTTTGCCGCTCGTCGACAACGATATACATCGTCTGTGCTCGAAGATGTCCAAGACCATTGCGTCAGGCGCGAGTGTCCTCGCGCGCCGCCATGGCCGATTGAACTGTTGAGGGCTGTCGAATGCTTTTGGATTGCGGTTTGGGAGCGTATTCGCTGTCGCGAGACGCTCCTGCCTTCCGCTTCCTCCATCATTTGACGGATTTAGCTTTTTGTTCGGAATGGTTAACGGCGCGTTAAAGCCAAGCTCGCGCTTCGTCCCGCGTTAGGAGTTTGATCATTTCGCACCTGCACACGTGACAGATGTGCCACAGTGGGGTGCCGTGGCGCTCGCCCACGCCTTTCCGGTGGGATGGCCTTGACCGCGCGCGCGCCGCAGGTTCGAACGCGGGCTCGGCACCGCCACGAGGAATCCCATGCCGTCGCTGTCCACCCTGTCGCCCGAAGCGCTGTCGGAGCTGCGCTCCAGCCTGCGCGGCGAGTACGAAGCCCTGAAAGCGCAGGGGCTCAAGCTCGACATGACCCGCGGCAAGCCCGCCTACGATCAGCTCGACCTCGCCGCCGAGATGCTGGCGCTGCCCGGCAACCGCGACACCACCGCCGAGGACGGCACCGACGCGCGCAATTACGGCAACCTCCCGGGTCTGCCCGAGACCCGCGCGCTGTTCGCGCCGGTACTCGGCGCGCCGCCCGAGCAGATCGTGATCGCCAACAATTCGAGCCTCGCGCTGATGCACGATGTGCTCGTCTACGCCCTGCTGAAGGGCGTGCCCGGCGGCGCGGGGCCGTGGTCGAAGCAGGAGCCGATCACGATCCTCTGCCCCGTCCCGGGCTATGACCGCCACTTCGCCCTGTGCGAGGGCTTCGGCATCCGCATGATCCCGATCCCGATGACGGGGGAGGGGCCGGACATGGCGGCGGTCGAGCGCGAGGCCGCCGACCCTTCGGTGAAGGGCATCTGGTGCGTGCCGCAGTACTCGAACCCGAGCGGCGAGACCTATTCCGACGAAACCGTCCGGCGGCTGGCTTCGCTGAATGCGGCGGCGCCCGATTTCCGCATCCTGTGGGACAACGCCTACGCGGTGCATCACCTCACCGAGGCGCGGCCGGCGCTCGTCAACATTCTGGAGGCCTGCGCCGAGGCCGGAAACCCGGACCGGCCGATCGTGTTCGGCTCGACCTCGAAGGTGACGCTGGCCGGCGCCGGTCTCGCGATGCTCGCCGCCTCGCCCGCCAACGTGAAATGGTATCTCGCCCAGGCCGGGCGCCGCAGCATCGGGCCGGACAAGCTCAACCAGCTCCGCCACGTCCGCTTCCTGCGCGACGCCGCCGGGATCGCCGCGCATATGGAGCGCCACCGCGCCCTGATCGCCCCGAAATTTGCCGCGGTGGAAGAGGCGTTCGCCGCCCGTCTCGACGGTTGGGAGGTTGCGCACTGGAGCCGGCCGCTCGGCGGCTACTTCATCACGCTCGATGTCGCTGATGGCACCGCCTCGCAGGTGGTCCGGCTCGCGGGCGAAGCGGGGATCGCGCTGACCCCGGCCGGCGCGACGCATCCCTACGGCAAGGATCCGCACGACCGGACCCTGCGGATCGCGCCGACCTTCCCGAAGCTCGATGCGGTGCGCGAGGCGGCGGAGGCGGTAGCGCTCTGTACGCTGCTGGCTGAAGTCGAGGCGCGGGCCGCGCAGTAGTCGGGCAGTCCAACTCCGTCATCGCCAGGCTTGGACCGTACCGATCCAGCGCCTCGACCGTTCCGGACAGGTCGTGGTGCCGGATCGCTTCTCAGCCCCTCGCGATGAATACAGGGGAGGGGGCGAAGCCCTCCTCACACCACCACGGTGATCGCCTGCGCCGCGCGCGTAAGGCCGGTATAGAGCCAGCGGGCGCGGTGCTCGCGGAAGGCGTAGGATTCGTCGAACAGGACCACCTTGTCCCACTGCGATCCCTGCGCTTTGTGGACGGTGAGCGCGTAGCCGTAGGTGAACTCGTCGGTCTCGCGGCGCAGGAAGAGCGGGATCTCTTCTTCCGAGCCCTCGATCACCTGCCGCAGCACCTTGATATCCACGGCGCGGCGGCGCGCGGCCGGGTCGTCCTCGGGCACCACGTCGAGGCGGACCGTGTCGGGGCGGGGCGGGGCGCGCAGGGCCTGCACCGTCCAGGTCGAGCCGTTGAGCAGACCCTTGGTGCGGTCGTTGCGCAGGCAGACCAGCTTCTCGCCGACCGAGGGCATCGGGTCTTTGTGCCCGGCGAGTTCCCGCAGGCGGTTGTTGTAGAGGCGCCGCGTCCGGTTAAGGCCGACCAGGACCTGATCGCAATCGAGCACCTGGGCCGGGTCGATGTCGCGGCGGCGGACCACCCGGCTCTGGCCGTATTCGCCGACTTCGAGCCGGCCGCCCTCGCGGATCGTCATCGCCATGCGCACGATCGGGTCGTCGGCGGCCTGCCGGTGGACGTCGGTGAGCATCACGTCGGGCTCGGCCTCGGTGAAGAAGCCGCCGCCGCGCACCGGCGGCAACTGGGCGGGATCGCCCAGCACCAGCACCGGCTTGTCGAAGGACAGGAGATCGTGGCCGAGGTCGGAATCGACCATCGAGCACTCGTCGATGACGATGAGGTCGGCCTTGGCCGCCGGGCCGGAGCGGTTGAGGCTGAAGGTCGGGCCGCCCTCGTCGCCCTCCTTGGTGCGGTAGATCAGCGAGTGAATCGTCGCCGCCTCGTCGCAGCCCTTCTGGCGCATGACCGAAGCCGCCTTGCCGGTGAAGGCGCCGTAGACGACCGGGCCGTCGATGTCGTCGGCGATGCGGCGGGCGAGCGTGGTCTTGCCGGTGCCGGCATAGCCGAACAGGCGGAAGACCTGGGAGCCGCCCTCCTTGCGCCAGCGGGCGATGGCTTTCAGCGCCTCGTCCTGTTGTGGGGCGAAACGGGTGGGAAGGGAGGACTCGGCCATGGCGTCACGTCATAAACGAGTCGGCCGATTTGTGGACCGTCTTCCGGTCAGGGCCAGCGCACCGTTGGCGGCAGCGAGGACAGGATCGAGGCGACGTTACCGCCGGTCTTCAGGCCGAAGATGGTGCCGCGGTCGTAGAGCAGGTTGAACTCGACGTAGCGTCCGCGCCGCACCTGCTGCTCCTCCCGGTCGGCCTCGGTCCAGGCTCGGCCGAGGTTGCGCCGGACGATTTCCGGGTAGGCCTTCAGGAAGGCCCCGCCGACATCGCGCGTATAGGCCAGATCGGCCTGCGGATCGCCCGTCCAGTGATAATCGTAGAAGATGCCGCCGATGCCGCGGGGCTCGTTGCGGTGCTTGAGGTGGAAATACTCGTCGCACCACGCCTTGTACTTCTCGTAGTCGGCGGCCGGCGCGTGTTTCTCGCAGGCCTCGCGCAGGCAGGCATGGAAGAACTGCGTGTCGGGATCCTCCTGCGTCCGGCGCCGGTCGAGCACGGGGGTGAGGTCGGCCCCGCCGCCGAACCACGCCTTCGTCGTCACGACGAAGCGGGTGTTCATGTGCACCGTCGGAACGTTCGGGTTCCAGGGGTGGACGATCAGCGAGATGCCGGTGGCGAAGAAGCGCGGATCTTCGGCCGCACCCGGCATCTGCGCCCGGAACTCCGGGGCGAACTCGCCGTGCACGGTCGAGATGTGCACGCCGGCCTTCTCGAAGACGCGACCCTTCAGCATCGCCATGACGCCGCCGCCGCCCGGCGTGCCGCTATGGTCCGTGCGCTGCCACGGCGTCTTCTCGAACTTCCCGGCCTCTTTCGGGGCATCCGGATGGAAGGGGCCCGCCGCCTCCTCCTCCAGCGTCTCCAGCGCGGCGACGATCCGGTCGCGTAGCGTGGAGAACCACGCCCCCGCCTCGCTCTTCAGCGCGGCGAGGTCGTCGGGTGAGGGAAGGGGGGGTGCCGTCACATCAGCCATGGACAGGCTTTCCCACCCGAGGGGCGATCCGTCAATTCGGGCTCAGAACTTGTAGGTCAGGCTCCCGAGGATCGTGCGCCGCGTGCCGACGAAGCAATCGCCGCGGGCAAGGCAGGTCGAGAGATACCGCGTGTCGGCGATGTTGGAGACGTTGAGCTGCGCGCGCCAATGCGCATCCTCCCAGCCCACCAGCGCGTCGGCGAGCGTCACGGCCGGCGTGTTGAAGCTGTTGAGCGAGCCGTCGAACGATTCGCCGATATGGCGCACGCCGCCGCCGACGAGGAAGGAGCCGGGGATGTCGGCCAGGGTGAAGCGGTGGGTCACCCAAAGCGAGGCGAGGTGCAGCGGCTGCGTCTCGACCCGCGCTCCGGCATTGTCGCCGGCCGCGTAGCGGGCATCGGTGTAGGCGTAGCTCGCGATGATGTTGGTGTCGTTGTTGATGGTGGCGATGGCCTCGATGTCGCCGCCCTGGATCTTGACCTTGCCGGTCTGGATCGAGATCGGCAGGCCGCTCGGATCGGGGGTCAGCCGGTTGCGCTCCACCGTGTCGTAGATCGCCGCGTTGACCGCGAACCACGGCGTCGGGTTGTACTTGAAGCCGCCCTCGATCTGCTCGCCCTCGATCGGCCGGCAGGCCCCGCCCGCGCAGACATTGGCGCCGAAGATCGGGGTGAACGAGGTCGCGTAGGAGACGTACGGGGTCAGGCCGTTCTCGAAGGCGTACATCAGGCCGATGCGGCCGGTGGTGGCCTCGCCGGCGACACTCTCCGCGCCCCGCGTCGCGCTGTTCACCCAATCGTGCCGCACCGTGGCGAGCACGATCCATTGGCCGAACTTGATCTGATCCTGCAGGTAGAGTCCGGTCTGGCTCTGCGAGAGCGCGGTCGGCACGCCGAGATCCGGCGGCGTCACGCCGACATAGACCGGCGCGTAGAGGTCGAACGGGCGCGGATCGGTGCCGAAGCCCGTCCGCGTGCTGTCCCATTGCTGGCGAAAATCGACGCCGCCGAGCACGGTGTGCGAGATCGGCCCGGTGTCGAAGCGGCCCTGCAGGTTGGTGTCGGTGGTGATCCGGTCCTTGACCGAGCTGACGCGGTAGGTGAACCGGTCGACCGTGCGGCGGGCCGGGTCGAGGAACGGCGCGTTCGGCAGGGTGGCGCTCGGCGTCAGCGTGTACACGTTGCCGTAGGCCGATTGATACGTCCCGTCGATGTGGCTGTAGCGCAGGTTCTGCCGCAGGATCAGGCTGTCGTCGAAGCGATGCTCGAACAGGCTGGTGATCGAACTCGTTTCGGTCTCGTAGCGGTTGAAGTTCGGGTCGCCCGTGAAGCGGTTGAGCGGGATAAAGCCGTTCGGTCCGGCATAGAGCGAGCCCTCCCGCGGCAGGAAGGCGTCCGAGGCGCCGAACGCGTCCTTCTGGTGCAGGCCGATCAGGGTCCAGTTCGTGTCGGCGGAGGGGCGCCACGTCACCGAGGGGTTGATGACGTAGCGGTCGTTGGCGACGAAGTCGGTCTGCGCGTCGGCCAGACGTCCCACGCCGACGAACCGGTAGAGGAACTGCCCGTCCTCGGTGAGGCGCCCGGTCGAATCCGCGAAGGCTTCCTTCCAGCCGTAATTGCCGAACCGCACCCCGGCCTCGGTGTAGGGCACGTCGAGGGGGCGCTTCGACACGAGGTTGATCAGGCCGCCGACGGGGCTCGATCCGTAGAGGGTCGAGGCGGGGCCGCGCAGCACCTCGAAGCGCGACAGAGTGTAGGGATCGGGCCGCGGCTCGTTGAAGACGTCGGGGTCCTTGAGGCGCAGGCCGTCGAGGAAGATCGCCGCGTCCGAGCCGCGGATGCGCGGATAGTCGCCGCGGGTGCTCGGGCCATAGGCTTCCGCGGCAACGCCAGCGGTGTAGCGCAGGGCTTCCTGCACGCTGGTGGCGGCCTGCTCGCGGACCTGCTGCTCGCCGACGACCGAGATGGATTGCGGCGTCTCCTTCAGCGCCGTGTCCGTCTTGGTGCCGGTGGCGCTGCGCTGGGCGACGTAGCCGGGGACCGGACCGAAGGCGCTCTCGGTGCCGGCCCCGCCCGGACCGCTGCCGCCCCGGCCCGAGCCCTCGACGCTCAGCGTCTCGAGCGTCACCGCCTCCTGCGCCCACGCCATGCCGGACGAGCCGAGGGCGGCCGTGCCGGCGAGAAAAGCGGCGAGGCCATAACGCAGTCGATCACGCAACGCAGACGACATCGAGGAACCCGGTTTCGTTGTTCGCTGAAGAGGCAGCTAGAACGGGGCTCGGGATCGCGCAACGCGGGTTATGTTGCTGGAAGTAGAACGATTCAAGTCTTCAAGGTGATCCGGGTTTGGTTTCAAGCATCAGGCATAATCTTCGGGAAGACCATGCCTGTGCAGATTCCTGCTCCGCTGTTTCTTTTCGGTCACTCGGCCGCGCCGGCATGCCCGTTGGCGGGCGGCTCGACGGCTGTCCCGTTGCGCAGCCCGCCGACCAGCGTGTCGAGGCTGCCCTTGCCCTCGGCGAAGCCCGCCTCGTTCAAGATCGCGCCGAGGATCGGGCTGTTGTACTGGTAGCGCAGCAGGTGGCCCGACAGGTTGTCGCCGAGGCTCGCCGAGACGCCGCCGGCGCCGTTGCCGCCGCCCATCATGCCGCCCGCGTCGAAGATGCGGATCGAGTCGATCTTCTCCACCGCTCGCATGCTCTCGCGCAGGGCATCCGGGATGATGCCGAGGCGCTTGAGGCCCGTCTCGAAGGCGCGGGCTTCGGCCGAGAGCGCGTTGCGCGCCTCGTTCATGGCCCGCTCGCGCTCGGCCTCGGCTTGGCCGAGCTTGGCGATGGCCTCCGCCCGCGAGGTGGCGGCGGTCGCCTCGGCCTCGGCCAGGGTGATGATGGCGTTGGCCCGATCCTCGGCGGCACGCCGCTCGGCCTCCGCCGTCACGGTGACGCCGGTCGCCTCCCGCTCGGCCTCCTGCTTGGCGGCGATGACGGTGACCTCGCGCTCGCGCTCGGCGATCTCCTTGGCTTTGGCCGTGGCGACGCGCTCCTCCGCGGCGACGGCGAGCGCTTCGGCCGTCTTGGCGGCGGCGCGGGCCTCCGACTCCTTCTGGGAGCGTTCGGCGATCTTGATGGCGTTGTCCTGAAGGATGAGCTGGCGCTCGCGCTCGGCCTCCGCGTTGCGCTGGGCGATGGCGAGGTCCGCCTCGATCCGCGCACCCTCCGAATTCTTGCGTGCCTCGGCCTCGCGCAGGCGCACCGCCTGCTCGCGCTCGATCCGCGCGGTCTCCTCGCTCTGCTGGGCGCGCTGCTCGGCCTGGGCGGTCTCGGCGCGGGTCTCGGCGGTCTTGTTGGCGATGTCGCGTTCCTGGGCGAGTTGCGCCTCGCGGGTGGTGCGCTTGATCTCCAGTTGCTTGAGCGCGGTCTCGCGGTCCTTCTCGGCCACCGCGACCTCGGCGTCGCGCTCTGTGGCGTTGCGCTCCTTGCGGCGCTGCTCGGTGATCTCCTTCAGCCGGGCCAGACCTTCCGCGTCGAACGAGTTGTCGGGGTTGAAATGCTCGATCGAGGTCTGGTCGAGGCGGGTCAGCGAGGCGGATTCGAGTTCGAGGCCGTTGTGGCGCAGGTCGCCCGAGACCGCCTCCTGCACGCCCTTCACGAAGGCGGCGCGCTTTTCCTGAAGGTCGGGCAGGGTCATGCCGGCGGCGACCGAGCGCAGGGCATCGACGAACTTCGCCTCGATCAGCTCGCGCAGCAGCATCGCGTCGTTGGTGCGGTCACCCAGCGTCTGGGCGGCGAGCGCGATGGACTCCTCCTTGGGCTCGACGCGGACGTAGAACTCGACGGTGATGTCGGCCCGCAGGCGGTCCTTGGTGATGAGCGACTCGTTTCCTGAGCGCTTCACCTCCAGCCGCAGGGTGTTGAGGTTCACCATGGCGATGGAGTGGAACACCGGCAGCAGCACCGCGCCGCCATCGACCACGACCTTGCGCCCGCCCAGCCCCGTGCGGACGAAGGCGGTGTCCCGCGTCGTGCGCCGGTAGAGCCGGCTGAACACGAAGCCGATGCCGAGCAACGCGACGACGATGATGCCGGCGATCACCAGCAGGTTGACGATGCCGGGGCTGACCAAATCCATCGTGAGCGACCCTTTCGGTGGCGGGGGGCGGTGGGGGGAGAAGAAGCGATCAGAGATCCGGCGCGGCGGGCACCGCGACGTAGACGGCGTCGGCCCGGTCCACGATCAGGACGCGGGCGCCGGCTTCCATGGCCGGGGCTCCGGGGGCGGCGCGGGTGCGCAGGAAGTGGGTGTTGCCGTGGCGGTCCACCGCGCGGACCTGTCCCGGCAGGCCCTGGTCGAGCGGCCCGAGGGTGACCTCCGCCGTCGCGCCGATCAGGTCGTCGGCCGTGACGACGTAGCTCTCGTCCCGCGGGATCAGCCGGGCGATGGCCTTGGTCGAGACGCGCAGCGCCGGCAGGGTCGCCGCGAACGCGAGCAGGATCGCAGCCGGCGCCGGCAGGGGCGCGAGGAAGGCGGCGGCCAGGCCCTGCAGCACGAAGCCCGCCAGCGCGAAGACAGCCAGAGCGAGGATCAGCAGGATCAGGAACGGAACCCGTCCGAGATTGATCCACGACATCAGCGCGGCGGGCGAGAGCGCACCGCCGGCATCCGCGCCAGTCGCGAGATCGCCCCCGCCGCCCGTCTCGTGACCGAGGGCACCGTCCACCACGGCCGAGAGCGACTGCCCGAGGAAGAGGGACAGCGCCTCCACCACGACGAGGCCGGCCATCACCGCCGCTGCCAGGGTGAAGGGGAAAAGGGCGGGAGCGACCAGAGCACTCACGAAGGTCGGCCCTGCTTCAGCGCCGCGAGCCGCCGCTCGATGGCGTCGTCGCGGTGCAGCCGGTCGAGATCCTCGACCGAGGGGTCGGCGACCGCCGAGGCCGTGCCGGTGACCCGGTCGATCGCCCGCAGCGATTGTTCGAGCTGGCGGGTGCGCGTCGCCTCCTCGCGGCCGTAACCGTCGAGCGGGTCGGCCGCCTTCGCCGGAGGCTGCCGCAGAAGCGCGATCCGGTGTTCGGCGTCGCGCCGGGCGGCCGTGGCGGCCTGCATCGCCTTCGTCGCCGCCTCGTGCCGCTCCGCCACATCCGCGAGGCTCGAATCGATCGCCTCGATCTGGCTCTCGAGGTCGAGCTGACGGCTGATGCCGGCCCGCGCCAGATCCTCGCGCCCGCTCGACAGCGCCAGCGACAGCTTCTCGGGCAGGGCCGTCCGCTCGCCGTCGAGCTGGCCGCGGCGGGCGGTGAGGCGGTGCTCCTCGGCCTTGATCTTGCCGAGGTCGAGCCGCGCCTCGTGGATCACCGCGTCGATCTCGCGGAGTGCCTGCTCGGCGACCGCGAGGCCGTTGCGGTCCTCCACCGCGTCGAGGGCGGCGTTGGACAGGCCGCCGATGATCCGGCCGACGCGGGTCAGGATGTTCTCGGGCATGCGGGTCTCCTCCTTCGGTGCGGTGACGGAGACGCCCACCTGGATGGTGAGCGTGTCGCCCGCGAGCGTGAGGCGGGCGCTGGAGAGTTCGCGCCAGGGGCCGTCATAGCCCTCGACACGGTAGGGCATCGTGCGCCGGCCGCTCATGGTGGTCAGCGCGATCTCCGAGGCGCCCTTCACGCTGAACAGCTTGTCGTCGAGCGGCATCGACGTGACGGTCTCGGGGGCGAACCCGGCGGCGCGCTGCGCGAAGTCGCGGATGCCGAGGGTCACGAGGCGGGCCGGAAGTCCGGTCTCGTCGCGGGCACGCCCGTAGCCGTGCTCGATCAGGGCGACGACGTTGGCCCGCAAGCCATGCTCCCGGCGGATCTCCTCGAGCAGAACGAGCATCCGCCGATAGGCCGCGAGCATGGCGCGGACGGCATCGAGATCGGCCGGCTCGGGGAGGAGCCGGTAGGTGAGGCGAGAAGGAAGGGTTCCTGAGCGGGTCACGAATCGAGGCTAAAACACCGTTTCGGTGTTTTCAAGCGTGACACACGCTTCGGATGCAGCATTCAGGCGGCAGCGCCCGCGCTGAGTGTGCGGAGGCACGTCGATCCCGCTCGATGGGCCGGCGGCGCGATACGGTGGCTGATGCTGCCGCGCGATGGCGGCGCAACGCGTCCCTGCGAGTCGCCGGCCGTCGGGGCGGGCCAGCAACGAAAAAGACCCCGCCGGTTGGGGCGAGGTCTCTCGGTCGTGCCGTGGTGCGTGGGTCAGGCGGCCCGGACCGTCGCGAGGAAGCGCTGCACCTCCGCCGACAGGTGTTCGGATTGGCGCGACAGCTCGGAGGACGAGACCAGCACCTGGCTCGCGGCCATGCCGGTTTCCTCCGAGGCCTGGGCCACCCCGGAGATGTTGCGCGTCACCTCGGAGGTGCCGTTCGATGCCTGCGAGACGTTGCGCACGATTTCCTGCGTCGCCGCGCCCTGCTCCTCGACGGCCGCCGCGATACCGGTCGCGACGTTGTTGATCTCCCGAATCCGGCTGGTGATGGCGCCGATCGCCGTGACGGCCTGATCCGTGACCCCCTGGATCTCACCGATCTGACCGGAGATCTCCTCGGTGGCGCGTGCCGTCTGGCTGGCGAGTTCCTTCACCTCGGACGCCACGACCGCAAAGCCGCGCCCGGCTTCGCCCGCCCGCGCCGCCTCGATGGTCGCGTTCAGCGCGAGCAGGTTGGTCTGCGAGGCGATGTTGGAGATCAGGCCGACCATGTCGCCGATCCGGGCCGAGGTGGTCCGCAGCGCCTGGACGAGATGGGTGGTCTGGTCGGCCTCGCCCACGGCCGCCTGCGCCAAGCCGGCGGAGCCCTGCACCTGACGGCCGATCTCCTGGACCGAAACTCCGAGCTCCTCGGCGGCGGCCGCGACCGTGCCGACGTTGGAGGCGGCTTCCTCCGCGGCCGCGGCCACCGTGGTGGATTGCGAGGCGGTCTCGGTCGCGCTCGCGGTCATCTGCTGGGCGGTCGCCTGCAACTCGGTTGCCGAGGACGACACCATGCCGACGATGCCGCCGACCGCCGCCTCGAAGCCGTCGGCCAGCTCGATCATCGTGCGCTTGCGCTCCGCCGCCGCGGCTTCGTCCGTACGACGGCGCACTTCGGCCTCCTCGGCGGCCTTGCGGGCCACCATGGTCTTGATGCCCTCGACGGCCCGGCCGACGGCGCCGATCTCGTCGCCGCGGGTGGCCTCCTTGATCTCGGCCTCGATCTCGCCGCGCGCCATCCGCTGGAGGACGTTGACGAGGCTGCCGAGCGGACGGGTCACCGCCAGCACGACGATCAGGCCGGCCAGCACCATGGCCCCCAGCAGGCCGACAACCGCGAAACCGATGAGTGTGTAGGTGCCGCGATCGGAGGCTTCGATCGCATGAGCCTTCGCCGATGCCAGCTCGTTGGCCAGCACTGTGGACCGATTCTGCATCCACTCGTTCAGCTTCAGCCGGGCCGGGATTCCGATATCCCGCGCGATCCGGAAGGCCTCCTCACCCTGCTGACGCATGCCGAGGTCGTAGACGCGATCGAGGGTTGCGAAAAAGCTCTCGATGTCGCGGCGCATCGCCTCGTTAGCGGTCCGCCGCTCCGGTGTGTCGGCGAGCGTGATGAGCCGGTCTGCGGCCTCTCGCGCCTCGGCCATGCCGCCCTGCTGACGCGTCCGGAAGCGGGCTTTGTTCTGGGGGTCGTTGTCGAGCAGCATGTTACGGTCCATCACCACCGCCTCGGTGATGCCGCCGCGCATGTGCATCAGCGCGTCCAGACGCACGGCCTGGACATCGACGATCCTGCCCGTCTGTTCCGAGAGACCGCGCATCACGTCGCGCGCGTAGACGATCAGGCCAGCGCTGATCATGAGAGTCAAAATTAAAGGTAAAGCGATTTTAACTATAAGCCTGGCGTTGCTGAAAAATCGCATCGAATTACCCATAATTTCGGCAAAGTGCCTAAAAGGTATTCATTGATTCGCCAGTAAAAACTGAGTTAACATTTTTTATAAAGCGGGCGGCCTCGTCGCGTACCGCCGGCTTCGGTGACGGAACGTCGAACGGGTATCCCCTCCGGGATCAGACGCCGTCCAACCGACCGTCACCCCACCTGCCGGATCGCCTCGCCCAGCATCATCGCCGCGCAGACGGCGACGTTGAGCGAGCGCAGGCCCGGCCGGATCGGCACGACGACGCGGGCATCGGCTGCCGCGTGGACCGCCTCCGGCACGCCGGCGGATTCACGGCCGAGCAGGAGGCAATCGCCGTCGCGGAACGCGTGCTGCGTGTAGGGCACCGCGCCGGCGGTGGTGGCGAGCACGAGGCGGATGCCGGCCTCGCGCCGCCACGTCTCGAAGGCGTCCCAGGAGCGGTGCCGGGTGATCGCGACGTGGTCGAGATAGTCCAGCCCCGAGCGGCGCAGGTGTCGGTCGGACACGTCGAAGCCCGCCGGCTCGATGATCTCCACCGCGACCCCGAGGCAGGCGGCCATGCGCAGCATCGTGCCCGTGTTCTGCGGGATGTCGGGCTGGTAGAGGGCGAGACGCAGCATCGGCGGGGCGGATTTGCGAAGGGGCAAGGCGGGGCAGGGTCTTGCCTGCGGCATGGGCGCGGGGTTGGCCCGGCGTCAAGGAGGCTTACCTGAGCCTCTCATTCCTCACTTGGTCCCAAAACGCATGTTCCTCGATTGGCTCGAGCGCCGCATCGATCCGTTCGCGCCCTTCGACGACCGGCGCATGCCGCCGAAGACGGTGCTCGGCTTTGCGGGTTTCTATCTGCGGCCGATCCGTGTCGCGCTGTTGGCCCTGTTCATCATCGCCGTGATCGCGGGCGGGATCGAGGCCTCGCTTTACCTGCTCATGCGCTGGTTCATCGACCTGATGAGCGCGGCCGACCGCACCACCGTCCTCTCCGACAACGCCGTGCCGCTGACGCTGGCCGCGCTCCTCCTCCTCGTGGTGCGCCCGCTGGCGGCCTTCCTGCACGAACTGGCTTCGAACCAGCTCATCGTGCCGCAATCGACCAACCAGATCCGCTGGCGCACCCACCTCTACACGCTGGGCCACTCGCTCTCGTACTTCCAGGCGGATTTCGCCGGGCGGCTCGCCAACCGCACGGTGCAGGTCGGGCCGGCGGTGCGCGAACTCGCCGTCGTGTTCATCGACACGCTGCTTTACGTGGCGATCTACGCGATCACTGCGATCGGGCTGTTCTCCTCGATCTCCGGCTGGCTGGCCCTGCCGGTGGTGGTCTGGGTCTTGGCCTATGCCGGGCTGACGGCGTGGTTCGTGCCGCGCGCCCGCAAGCGCTCGCACCTGACCGCCGAGACCCGCTCGACCCTGATCGGCCGGGTGGTCGACAGCTACACCAACATCATGACCGTCAAGCTCTTCGCCCGCGACCGTGAGGAGCGCGCCACCGTGCGCGACGCGGTCGACACCCACACGCGTGCCTATCTCCACCAGTTCCGGCTCACCACGCTGACGACGAGCCTGCTGGCGGGCCTCAACAGCCTGCTCCTGTTCGCCACCGCCTATGTCTGTTTCGCGCTGTGGCAGCGCGGCGCGCTGACGACCGGCGAGGCGTCCGCCGGTCTCGCGCTGATCCTGCGGCTCATGGCGATGTCCGGCTGGGTGATGCAGACGGTGCGCGGCGTGTTCGAGAATGTCGGCGTGATTCAGGAGAGCATGCAGACCATCGCCCGGCCGCACGGCCTCACCGATGCGCCGGATGCGAAGACGCTCACCGTCACCGGTGGCGACATCCGCTTCGAGAACGTGGATTTCCACTACGGCCGGGGTGATGCCAGCATCATCGAAGGCCTGTCCTTCCACATCCGTCCGGGCGAGAAGGTCGGCCTCGTCGGCGTCAGCGGTGCCGGCAAGAGCACCATCACCGCTTTGCTGCTGCGCCTGCACGACGTCGAGGGCGGCCGCATCCTGATCGACGGCCAGGACATCGCCGGGGTGAGCCAGGATTCCTTGCGCGAAGCCATCGCCATGGTCAGCCAGGACACCTCGCTGCTGCACCGCTCGATCCGCGACAACATCGGCTACGGCCGTCCGGGGGCGTCCGATGCCGAGATCGAGGAGGCGGCGCGGCTGGCGCATGCCCACGACTTCATCCTCGACCTCGTGGACCACAAGGGCCGGCGCGGCTACGACGCCCATGTCGGCGAGCGCGGGGTGAAGCTCTCTGGTGGGCAACGCCAGCGCATCGCCATTGCCCGCGTCATCCTCAAGGACGCGCCGATCCTGATCCTCGACGAGGCGACGAGCGCCCTCGACAGCCAGGTCGAGGCGGCGATCCAGGAGGCGCTCGACACGCTGATGGGCGACAAGACCGTGCTCGCCATCGCCCACCGGCTCTCGACCATCGCCGCGCTCGACCGGCTGATCGTGATCGACCGCGGACGGATCGTGGAGGAGGGCACCCATGCCGAGCTGATCCGCCGGGGCGGGCTCTATGCCGACCTCTGGCGGCGCCAGTCCGGCGGCTTCCTGGGGGATCGGACGCCGGCTCCGGCCTCCTGAGCATCGTCCCGAACGGTGGAGACCGGCGTTCGGAAAAAGACGATGCCGAACAAAAGGTCAGAGCCTCGTCTTGGATTCGAGATCCGGGACGAGGCTCTGGACCGAACGAACGGAGCTGACACACCGTGACGTCTTCACCGAGCCTCGCAGCCAGCGGCCTTCGCCGGCCGCCGGCCTCGCCCTGGCTCGACGAGCTGCGCGCGACGCTGAAGCTGTCGGCGCCGCTCGTCCTCATCAACCTCGCCCAGCATGGGTTGGTCGCCTCCAACGCGGTGCTGCTCGGCCGGCTCGGCGCCGAGCCCATCGCCGCGGGCGCTCTTGCCACCAGCCTCTACCTGCTGCTGTTCATCGGCGGCATCGGCCTCACCTCCTCGGTGGCACCGCTCGTCGCGGAGGCCGCCGGGCGGGCGCCGGGGGCGGCCGGTTCTGGCACGGATGAGGTTCGGCGCACGGTCCGGGCGGGCCTGTGGGTCGGCTTCCTCGTGACGCTCGCGCTGATGCCGGGGCTCTGGTTCACGGAACGGCTGCTGATCGCCCTGCATCAGGAGCCCGCGGTCGCGCGCGAGGCCGGCGCCTACATGCGGGTGCTGCAATGGTGGATGTTCCCGGCGCTGGCCTTCATGGTGCTGAAGGGCGCGCTGGCCGCGCTCCAGCGCCCGGGGGCGCCGCTCGCCGTGAGCCTCGCCGCGCTTCCGCTCAACGTCACGCTGGGGGCCTTCTTCGCCTTCGGCCCGCCGGATCTCGGCATCGTCGGCGTCGCGCTCGGCACCGTCATCACCGAGTTCCTGGCGATTGCCGCCCTGGTCGCGGTGATCCGGTTCGACCGGGGCCTCCACCGCCACCGGATGTTTGCCCGCCTCTGGCGCTTCGACGCCGAGCGCCTCGCACGCGTCGTGCGGGTCGGCCTGCCGATGGGTGTCGCGGGCATCGCCGAGGCCGGGTTGTTCGAGGCCGCCACGGTTGCGATGGGCACCTTCGGCACGCTGCCGCTCGCCGCCCACGCGATCACGCTGCAGATTGCCGCGACCTGCTTCATGGTGCCCAACGGCATCGGGCAGGCGGCGACGGTGCGGGTCGGCCGCGCCTATGGTGCAGCGGACCGGGCGGGTCTGAGCCGCGCGGGCGCCGTCGCGCTTTGCCTCGGCTTCGGCTTCATGGTGGCTTGTGCGCTGGTGCAGCTTTTTGCGCCGCACACCCTCATCGGCCTGTTCCTCGATGCCGAGGCGCCAGGTGCCGCAGACGTGTTTCCCGTGGCCGCCGGCTTCCTGATCTTCTCAGCCCTGTTCGCGATCTCCGACGGCGTGCAGTCGGTGGCGCTCGGATGTCTGCGCGGCCTGCAGGACACCAAGGTGCCGATGCTGATTGCGCTCGCCGGCTACTGGGGCATCGGCGTGCCGCTCGGCGCGGCGCTCGCCTGGGGCGCCGGCATGGGCGGACGCGGGATCTGGGCGGGCTTCTGCGCCGGTCTGCTCGTGGTCTCGGTGGCGCTGGTGATCCGCTGGCGGCGGCTGAGTGCCGACTGTCCGCGCGGCTCAAACGCACAGGCGGGGTGAGGCCGGAACCGCGCCCGAAACGCCCCCGTTCCCGCCCCGACGAGACCGGGAGGACGCGTGACGCCATGGCCGACAAAGACGATCACGAGGCGATCTGGAAGGACTTCAAGGGCGCGGTGAACATGACCGCCTCGGCCTTGGAGACATTCCTGGAATCCGACGAGAGCCGATCGGTCGGCCAGAAGAAGGATGGCGGCGAGGCCACGGGCCACAAGGAGGGCCGGCGCATCGTCGAGATACTTCACACGAAGAAGGCCGACCTCAGCGACGACGACTACGCCCATATGAAGAAGGTGACCGGCTACGTGAACCGCCACCTCAAGCAGGGCGGGCCCGAGGACAAGTCCAAGACCGAGGACTCACCCTGGCGACTGTCGCTGATGAACTGGGGCCACGATCCGCTCAAAGATTGACGGGCCCGTTCGTCAGGCGGCCTTGCGCCGCTCCGGGTAGAGCCCGGCCAAGCCGTCCTCCGAGGCGTCGCAGATGCCGCGCTCGGTGATGATGCCGGTGACGAGGCGTGCGGGCGTCACGTCGAAGGCCGGGTTGGCCACCGGGCTGCCGGGCGAGACCACGGCGACGGTGGCAAAGGCGCCGTCGTCGGTGCGGCCGGTGAGATGGGTGACCTCGCGGGCGTCGCGCTCCTCGATCGGGATGTCGTGCACTCCGTCGTGGAGCGTCCAGTCGATCGTCGAGAACGGCAGCGCCGCATAGAACGGGATGCGGTTGTCGCTTGCCGCCAGCGCCTTCAGATAGGTGCCGATCTTGTTGCACACGTCGCCCGAAGCCGTGGTGCGGTCCGAGCCGACGATGCAGACATCGACCTGCCCGTGCTGCATCAAGTGGCCGCCGGCATTGTCGGCGATCACGGTGTGCGGCACGCCGTGGGCGTTGAGCTCGAAGGCGGTCAGCGCCGCGCCCTGGTTGCGCGGCCGGGTCTCGTCCACGAAGACGTGGACGGGCACGCCGGCATCGTGCGCCACGTAGATCGGCGCCAGCGCCGTGCCCCAATCGACGGTGGCGAGCCAGCCGGCGTTGCAATGGGTCAGCACGTTGACCGGCCCACTCTTCTTCGCGGCGATCTCGGAGAGGATCTTGGCGCCGTGCTCGCCGATGGCGCGGCAGCTCGCGACGTCCTCGTCGGCGATGGCAGCGGCTTCCGCGAAGGCGAGCGCCGCGCGCTCGGATTGCGCGGCGCGGCGTAGGACAGCGGCCATCCGGTCGAGCGCCCAGCGCAGGTTGATTGCGGTCGGCCGCGTGGCGGCGAGCGTCGCGGAAGCCTGCTCGATCCCCGCGTCGCTCGCATCCTGCCGCATGGCCAGCGCCATGCCATAGGCGGCGGTGACGCCGATCAACGGCGCGCCGCGCACCACCATCGTGCGGATCGCCACCGCGGCGTCATCGAGGTTCGCCAGCCGCTTGAGTTCGAAAGCGAAGGGCAGCCGGGTCTGGTCGATGACGGTGACGGCATCGCCGTCGGCCTCGGGGAAGATGGTGCGGTAGGGGTGGCCGTCGATCTTCATGGTGTGCTCGCGCGTGAGAGCATCGGCTCGGCAGCGGCCAGGGCCGTCCGGAGCGATGCCTGACGATGTCTCATCGCGTGAGTGTGTCGCCAGGATGGCCCCGGCCGGTCAAGCCGTCCGAGGCGGTCTTTCGACGGCGTTTTCAGCGCTTCACCCGCTCGACGTAGATGTCGAGATAGGCGCCGTCGTCGAGGCCGAGGAGGTCGCGGATCATGCCGGGCAGCTTGCACAGCAGGGCCGGCATGGTCGGCGCCTCGGTGGCGAGGCCCGGCACCGGCGAGTCGTGGACGAAGAAGACGCCGGCTGCCTCGTCCCAGGCGCAGCGAACGGTGAATTTGCGGTCCATCGTGCGATCCTCATGGTCGGGGGGGAGGGAGGACGGCGCGGGAAGCGCCGTGCCGTCGTTGTCGAGGGGGCGGTCACGGACCTCCGCCGGGGCCGTGTCGGCCTCAGAACCGCACGGGGCGCACACGCTTCACCTGCGGGATCGCTTCGATCGCCTTCAGAGCCTCGGGAGACACCTCTGCATCCACCGCCACGAAGGCGATGGCGTTACCGCCCTCGGCCTCGCGGCCCATCGCGAAGGTCGCGAGATTGACGCCCGCCTCGCCGAGCACCGTGCCGAAGCGGCCGACGAAGCCGGGCCTGTCATGGTTGCGCACGTAGAGCATCAGCGGCGCGAAGGGGGCATCGATGCCGATCCCGCGGATCTCGATCACCCGCGGCTTGCCGTCGTTGAAGACGGTGCCGGCGGCGTCGCGCGGCATATCCTCCGCGTCCACGGTGAGGCGCACCACCGATTCGTAGTCGCTGGCCCCGCCCTCGCGCTTGATCTCGTCGACGACGATCCCGCGATCCCGCGCGATCACCGGGGCCGAGACCATGTTCACGTCCTGCAGGATCGGACGCAGCACGCCGGTCAGCGCCGCCGAGGTCAGCGCCCGGGTGTTCATTCCGGCCACCGCGCCCTCGTAGGTGAGGCGGATACCCTTGATCGGCGCGTCCGTGAGTTGGCCCAGGAACGAGCCGAGCTTTTCGCACAAGGCCACGAACGGCTTGAGTCGGGGCGCCTCCTCGGCCGAGATCGAGGGGAAGTTGATCGCGTTGGTGATGGCGCCGCTGAGCAGGTAGTCCGCCATCTGCTCGGCGACCTGGAGCGCGACGTTCTCCTGCGCCTCGGAGGTCGCGGCGCCGAGATGCGGCGTGCAGATCACGTTCGGGTGGCCGAAGAGCGGGTTCTCGGTTGCCGGCTCGGTCACGAACACGTCGAGGGCCGCGCCCGCGACATGGCCGGAATCGAGGGCGGCGCGCAGGGCCACCTCGTCCACGAGGCCGCCGCGGGCGCAGTTGACGATGCGGACGCCCCGCTTGGTCTTGGCGAGGTTCTCTTCCGAGAGGATATTGCGGGTTTTGTCGGTGAGTGGCACGTGGAGCGTGATGATGTCGGCCCGCGCCAGCAACTCGTCGAGTTCGACCTTCTCCACGCCGATCTCGACGGCGCGTTCCGGCGTCAGGAAGGGATCGTAGGCGACGACCTTCAGCTTCAAGCCGATCGCCCGGTCGGCGACCACGGCGCCGATATTGCCGCAGCCGACGACGCCGAGCGTCTTGGCCGTCAGCTCGACGCCCATGAAGCGGTTCTTCTCCCACTTGCCGGCCTGCGTGGAGGCGTCCGCCGCCGGGATTTGGCGGGCGAGCGCGAAGATCAGGGCGATGGCGTGCTCGGCGGTGGTGATCGAGTTGCCGAACGGCGTGTTCATGACGATCACGCCCTTGGCGGTCGCGGCCGGCACGTCGACGTTGTCGACGCCGATGCCGGCGCGGCCGACCACTTTCAGCCGCGTGGCCCCGGCGAGCAGTTTGCCCGTCACCTTGGTGGCGGAGCGGATGGCAAGGCCGTCATAGTCGCCGATGATAGCGGCCAGTGCCTCCTTGTCCTTGCCGAGGCCGGGCCGGAAATCGACCTCGATGCCGCGATCGCGGAAGATCTGGACGGCGGCGTCGGACAGGGCGTCGGAGATGAGCACCTTGGGTTTGGCAGATATGAGTTTGGACACGGGAGCACCTCGCGTCATGCGGGCGCGCAGGATCGCTTCCTCTCGGGAGAGGCGTGGCCGGTCGCCGCGTGCGCAGATTTAGGACCGGGAGATCGCTGGAGCGCGTCGATAAGCAAATGGCCGGTCTCATGACCGGCCATCGTGACGTCTCAGACCCTCAGGCCGCCGCGGCGGCGAGCGCCGCCTTCTCTTGGGCGAAAGCCCAGTCGAGCCAAGGCGTCAGCGCCGCGATGTCGGAGGCCTCGACGGTCGCCCCGCACCAGATCCGCAGCCCGGCCGGCGCGTCGCGATAGGCGCCGAAGTCGAAGGCCACGCCCTCACTCTCCAGGCGGCTGACGATGCCGGCAGCGACGGTCTTGACCACGGCGTCGCCCTTGGCGAGCACGTCCGGATCGGTGATCACGAGGCAGACGCCCGTGTTCGAGTAGGTCGCCGGGTCCACTGCGAGGTGGCCGATCCAGGGGGTGCGCGCCACCCAGTCGTGGACCACCCGCGCGTTGGCGTCCGCCCGCGCGTGGAGCGCGTCGAGGCCGCCGATGCTCTGCGCCCACTTCAAGGTGTCGATGTAGTCCTCGACCGCGAGCATCGAGGGCGTGTTGATCGTGTCGCCCTTGAAGATGCCCTCGATCAGCTTGCCGCCCTTGGTCAGGCGGAACACCTTGGGGATCGGCCAGGCCGGCGTGTGGCTCTCCAGGCGCGCGACGGCGCGCGGCGAGAGGATCAGCATGCCGTGCGCGGCCTCGCCGCCCATCACCTTCTGCCAGGAATAGGTGACGACATCGAGCTTGTCCCACGGCAGCGGCATCGCGAAGGCGGCCGAGGTCGCGTCGCAGATCGTGACGCCCGCGCGGTCGTCGGCGATCCAGTCGCTGTGCGGGACCTTCACGCCGGCGGTGGTGCCGTTCCACGTGAAGACGATGTCGTTGTTCTTCGTGTCGATGGCGTCGAGCTTGGGCAGGATGCCGTGCTCGCCGACATGCACGATCGGGTCGATCTTGAGTTCCTTGAGGGCGTCGGTGACCCACTCGGCGCCGAAGGAATCCCAGGCCATGACCTCGACCGCCTTCGGGCCGAGCATCGACCACATCGCCATCTCGACGGCGCCGGTGTCGGAGCCGGGGACGATGCCGATGCGGTAATCGGCGGGAATGCGCAGGACCTTGCGGGTCAGCTCGATGGCCTCGGCGAGCTTCGCCTTGCCGGCGGCCGAGCGGTGCGAGCGGCCGAGCGCCGCGCCGGAGAGGGCGTCGAGGGTCCAGCCGGGACGCTTGGTCGTGGGGCCGGACGAGAAATAGGGCACGCGCGGACGCGCGGCGGGCATTTGAACCGTCATGTCATCCATCCTTCCAGATGGTTGCCTCCCGTTGGGGGGAGGTGTCCCGCCGCTGGAAATGACGGATCGCGCGCCGCAATGCAAGCCGCCTTTCCAGCATTCGGCGCCCTGTGTGCTGCCGGTGACAGAAGGATGATTCAGTTGCCCGAAGAATAGATGCGTCGAAGTTCCATCTAAGATTCGTCCCGCGCGAGCAGGTCGGGCCGGCGCGCCCGCGTCAGGGCGCGGCTCTGTTCGGCCCGCCAAAGGGCGATGGCGGCGTGGTTGCCGCTTATCAGGACGTCGGGGATCGCCCGGCCTTCCCATTCCCGGGGGCGCGTGTAGTGCGGGTATTCGAGCAGCCCGCCCTCGAAGCTCTCCTCGACGCCCGAGGCATGCTTGCCCATCACGCCGGGCAGCAGGCGCACGCAGGCGTCGATCAGCACGAGGGCCGCGATCTCGCCGCCCGAGAGCACGTAATCACCGATCGAGACTTCCTCCAGTTCGCGCGCCTCGATCACCCGCTCGTCCACGCCTTCGAATCGGCCGCAGACGATGATGGCGCCGGGCCCCTCGGCCAGCGCCCGCACGCGGTCCTGGGTCAGCGGCTTTCCGCGCGGCGACATGAGGAGGCGAGGGCGGGGATCGTCCGCAGATGCCGCGGCGTCGATGGCGGCGCCGAGCACGTCGCAGCGCAGCACCATCCCGGCTCCGCCGCCGGCCGGCGTGTCGTCCACATTGCGGTGGCGGCCGAGCCCGTGCTCGCGGATCTGGCGCGGCTCCAGGCTCCACGTCCCGCGGCCCAGTGCGTCTCCCGACAGCGAGTGGCCCAGGGGCCCTGGAAACATCTCCGGGTAGAGGGTCAGGACGGTCGCCCGCCAGGGGGCCGCCGTGCCGGGAAGGATGGGCTCGCTCATGCCGCTTGATGGCGGCGCGGGGCGAGCCGGTCAACGGAGGCGGCCCGCCGAAGCCCCGTCACGGGGGATGAGCGTCGGCCTTCGGAAAACGACGGTGCCGAGGCGGCGATCAGCGCCGGGCCAGCGGCGCCCGCCGCTTGGGTGCGGCGTTCCGGTGGCTCTTGAGCTGCCGGTGCGGGCGTGGGCGGATGCGGCGCTCGGGCCGGCTCATGCCGGGCTCGGCAGAGGGCTCGGCGTCGTATCCGGACGGCCGGTTCACTGTCGAGAGGCCGAACGTATCGGGTGAGCCCATGGGGAGCCCGACCGTCGCGCCGGGCATGCCTTGCGCCTGGGCGAGGCTCGCCGGCAGAAGCGTCAGCGCCAGGGCGGCGGAGGCCGCGAGGATCGCGTGGCGAAGAACTGGGTTGTGCATGGGGATCTCGTTCGCGCCTGGGTTCGGACCTGCCTCGATTGAACGAGGCAGATTCGCGAAGGTTCGCTCCGGACGGTGCGTTCCGCGCATTCGCGCGTTGAAAGCCGGCATGATCCGCTTTGCCGCCGCTCTTATCCTGCTGTCGCTTCCGGCCGTCGCGGCCGAGCCGCTCGCGCCTCCCGGTGCGCCGGCCGAGCGATTCCCGCGGCCGGACCGCCCGGTCGCCGAGATCGTCGCGCCGCAATGGGCGGACGAGCGCGAGCGCGATAAGGCCGACGAGGTCGGGCAGGTCGCCCGCCTCATGCGGATCGTCCCCGGCGAGACGGTCGCCGATATCGGCGCGGGCAGCGGCTACTACGTGTTCCGCCTGAGCCCCCGCGTCGGCCCGGAGGGGCGCATCCTCGCTCAGGACATCACGCCGGACTACCTTGCCGAGCTGGAGCGCCGGGTCGGCGAGGCGGGGCTCTCCAACGTCACCGTGGTGCGGGGCGAGGCGCACGATCCGCGCCTGCCGCCGGGCTCGGTCGATGCGGCGGTGCTTGTCCACATGTACCACGAGATCGCCCAGCCCTTCGGCCTGCTCTGGAACCTCGCCGCCGTGATGAAGCCCGGCGGCCGGGTCGGGATCGTCGATGCCGATGCGATCCCCTCACGCCACGGCACGCCGCCGAAGCTCCTGCGCTGCGAACTCGCGGCGGTCGGCTACCGCGAGGTGTCGATGACGCGCCTGAAGGGGGGTGTCGGCTATCTCGCCGTCTTCGAGGCGCCCGCGCCGGACCGGCGGCCGGCACCGGAGACGATCCGCCCGTGCCGGGACGAGGCCACGCGCGAGAAGCGCTGACGCGTCTTTACCGAATCGGAGGGGTTGGCCAGCCACCCTGCGGGCCCGTCCTCGCAATCCGTTCGGCAATGATCCTCGGCCTCTGGCTCGACCAACCCGTCTGGTTGATGTTCGCCCTCCTGTCGGGCGTCTTCCTTGCGTTCTGCTTGCTCTTGAGCCTGCTCACCATCCTGCCATGGACGCGGGCGGGAATACGCCGGCTCGCGACCGGAATCGTGCCGCCTTACATCGGCGTGATCGCGGTGCTGCTGGCATTGCTGACGGGCTTCGTCGCCAACGATGCCTGGGAGCGCCAGCGCCAGGCCAGCCGTGTGCTCCAGGCCGAGCGGTCGCACGCGCTCGCGGTCTACGATCTCAGCATCGCCTCCGCCCCCGACATGAGCGGCCTGCGGACCTCGCTGTTTGCCTATCTCGATGCCGTGGTGAAGGAGGAGTGGCCGTCCATGGCCGCGACCGGCGCCTCGGCGCCCAGCGCCGGCCAAGCGCTCGGGCGTCTGCTCCAAACCGCGGCCGACCCGCGCACCGCCGCGGAGGCGGGGCAGGCGACGCACGCGGCGCTGCTCGAAGCGGTGATGCAGCTCCGCTCGGCCCGCAGCGAGCGCCTCGCGCTCAGCGCCGCCCGCAGCGACGAGAGCAAATGGCTGACGCTGCTCGTACTCGCCGCCCTGACACTGACGGCGATCGCCCTCGTCCATTGCGAGCGCCCGTTCGCGCAGGCGACGACGCTGGCCCTGTTCTCCGCGGCGATGGTGACGACGCTCGGCGTGATCGCCCTGCACGAGCGACCCTTCGACGGGCCCCTGGCGCTGTCGTCCGAACCGATCCGCCTCGCCCGCGCCGCGATGGAGGCGGGCACACGCTGATCGGGGATCAGCCCGGATCGTCGGCGGGCTTCGGCCCCGGCGGGGCGAACAGGTCGTCGGGCGGGTCGGCGACGACCTTTCCGCCGGCGATGTCGAGGGTCGGCACGAAAGCCTTCGTGAAGGGCAGGAGCGCGGTCGGCCCGCCGGCTGCCGGGCGGATCTCGAGCAGATCGCCGCCGCCGAAGTTCGGCACCGCCACGATGGTGCCGATCGCCACGCCGGCGCCGTCCTCGACGGTCAAGCCGATCAGGTCGGTGAGGAAGAACTCGTCCTCGTCCTCCACCTCCCCCAGGCGCTCGCGGGCGATGGCGAGGGTGACGCGGTTGAGGGCTTCGGCGCCGCTGCGGTCGTCCACGCCCTTTACCCGGACGATCAGCAGGTCGGGGGAGCTGCCGGGAGCGGGGCGCACATGGGCGAGTTCGAGGCTGCGCCCGTCGGAGGCGTGCAGAGGGCCGTAGCCCGCGATCGCCAGCGGTTCGCCGGTATGGGATTTCAGCCGGACTTCGCCGTGCAGCCCGTGCGGCCGGCCGAACTCGCCGAGCAGAACGAGCCCCGGATCGGGGGAGGCGGCCGGGGGCGGCTTGGCGCCCGGCGGCTTGCGGGCCGAGGTTACGGCTTCCGGCGCGAGGCGGTCGGCGGGGCGGTCGAACCGCGCAGGTCCGCGCGATGAGGAGCCGGGGCGGCGAGCCATGCAGAGTGCCTCGATGACGGCGCGTTTGTCCCGTCCCCTGACGGGGTGGGAGCGAGGGTGGGGTGGTGCCCAAGGCATCCCCCACCCCGGAAGACCCCTCCCCGCAGGGGGAGGGGATTGGAAGACTTACGCCGCGGCGTCTTCGGCCGGGGCGGCAGCCTTCTCGGCGCGCTTGGCGGCGCGCTCCTTGGCCTTCTCGCCGGGCTCGGCCTTCTGCGGGTTGTTGCGGGCCGGGCGCTTGGCGAGGCCGGCGGCGTCGAGGAAGCGCAGGACGCGGTCGGTCGGCTGCGCGCCCTTGGCGAGCCAGGACTGGATCTTCTCGTTGTCGAGCACGATCCGGGCCGGATCGTCCTTGGCCTTCATCGGGTCGTAGGCGCCGACCTTGTCGATGAAGCGGCCGTCGCGGGGAGCGCGGGCGTCGGCGACGACGATGCGGTAGTACGGGCGCTTCTTGGCGCCGCCGCGGGTGAGACGGATCTTGAGGGACATCAGTCGTTCCTTTCGGTGTCGTGTTTCGCTGGGGTGTTGTGATCGACGCTTTCGGCGATCGTCCGGTGGTGCCGAATGACCTCCTTGACCACGAAGGCGAGGAACTTCTCGGCGAAATCGGGGTCGAGCTTGGCATCGACCGCGAGATTTCTCAGGCGCATGACCTGACGCGCCTCCCGATCCGGATCGGAGGGAGGCAGGCCCTTGCGGGCCTTCAACTCGCCGACCCGCTGGGTGCAGCGGAAGCGTTCGGCGAGCAGATGGATGAGCGCGGCATCGAAGTTGTCGATGCTCTCACGCAGGCTTGCCAGCTCGGGATCGATCCCCTGTGCGGACAAGACCGTCATTTCTTCTTACCCGGCAGGAAGCCGCCGAGGCCCGGCATCTTCGGTCCGCCTAAGCCCGGCAGGCCCGGCATCTTGCCGCCGCCGAGCCCGGCGGGCATCGGTGGGAGCTTGCCGCCGAATTGCTTCTCGATTTCGGCGATCTGCTCCGGCGTCGGCTCGGGCATGCCCGGCGGCAGCTTCATGCCCCCCGGCAACCCGCCCGGCATGCCGCCGCCGAGCCCGAACATGTTGCCGAGCGCCTGGCCGATGCCGCCGCGCTTGCCCGAGCCCAGCGACTTCATCATGTCGGCCATGGTCCGATGCATCTTGAGGAGCTTGTTGATCTCCTCGACCTTGACGCCGGCACCCGCCGCGATGCGCTTCTTGCGGCTGTTCTTAAGGAGGTCGGGATTCTTACGCTCCCCCGGCGTCATCGATGAGATGATGGCCCGCTGGCGCTTGAACATCTTCTCGTCGAGGTTGGCACCTTCGACCTGCTTCTTCATCTGCCCCATGCCGGGCAGCATCCCCATCAGCCCGCCGATGCCGCCCATCTTCTCCATCTGGGCGAGCTGCATCGACAGGTCTTCGAGGTCGAACTTGCCCTTCCGCATCTTCTCGGCGGTGCGCAGGGCCTGCTCATGGTCGATCGTCTCGGCCGCCTTCTCGACGAGCGAGACGATGTCGCCCATGCCGAGGATGCGGTTGGCCACCCGCTGCGGGTGAAATTCCTCCAGCGCATCGACCTTCTCGCCGACGCCGACGAGCTTGATCGGCTTGCCCGTGACAGCGCGCATGGAGAGGGCCGCGCCGCCGCGGGAATCGCCGTCCATGCGGGTCAGCACGATGCCGGTGACGCCGAGGCGCTCGTCGAAGGCGCGCGCGGTGTTGACCGCGTCCTGGCCGGTGAGCGCGTCGGCCACCAGCAGGACTTCGTGGGGTTTCGTCGCCGCCTTGACCTCGGCGGCCTCGTTCATCAGCCCCTCGTCGACCGTGGTGCGGCCGGCGGTGTCGAGCATCACCACGTCGAAGCCGCCGAGCCGGGCGGCCTCCATGGCACGCCGGGCGATCTGCACCGCCGACTGGCCGGCGACGATCGGCAGGCTCTCGACCTCGACCTGCTTGGCGAGCACAGCCAACTGCTCCATCGCCGCGGGACGCCGCGTATCGAGGGAGGCGAGCAGCACCCGGCGCTTGTCGCGCTGATTCAGCCGCCGGGCGATCTTGGCCGTGGTAGTCGTCTTGCCCGAGCCCTGGAGGCCGACCATGAGGATGGCGACGGGGGCCGGTGCGTTGAGATCGACGACGCTGGCGTCGGTGCCGAGCATCGCGATGAGCTCGTCGTTGACGATCTTCACGACCATCTGGCCGGGCGTCACCGACTTGAGCACGACGGCGCCCACCGCCTTCTCGCGCACCTTGTCGGTGAACGCGCGCACCACCTCCAGCGCCACGTCGGCTTCGAGGAGCGCGCGGCGCACCTCGCGCATGGCGGCGGTGACGTCGGCCTCCGTCAGCGCGCCGCGGCGCGTCAGGCCGGAGAGGATACCGGAGAGGCGGTCGGAAAGGCCTTCGAACATCTGTCGCGTCAGCCTGGGCTACTGGTGAAGGCCGGCATTGGCCACGCGGCGCGCGCGGAGTGCATCCTCGAAGGACGCCACCGCGCGGGCGAACTTGTCCCGGCACGACGCATCGCAGAAGCCGACGGTCGCACCGTTGTAGAGGGTCAGCGCCTCGGGCACGATCGGCTTGCCCGACCACGGGCAGAGGTCGTTGACCGCATCCTCGATGCGCAGGGTGGTGTCGTTCGCGGGCGCCATGGCAGGGCTCGTTTGACGCTTCGGCGCACGCTCGGCAACGACAAGGGCGCCCGAGGGCGCACACGCGCTGTCGGACGTTGACCTCCGGCCCCTCGGACCGGTCGGCGGCTCATCGTGACGTTCGAACGTCGAAATGGAGCCGGGCGGATAGGCCGTGTACCGCTTCAAGTCAATCCCGAGGGCGCGTGGACCGATGCGGGACTGTACCCGAAACGGACGTCAGCGAAGGTTTAAGCTTTACGCTTCGTTAAGCATGTTCGGGTCTGATGCCTGTCAACGCACCGCTGGAGGTGCCCGAGGACTACCCGATGTCGGAACCCGCGCGACAGGCCCCGTCTCCCGAGCCCGGTCTCCGGACTCCCGCTGCCACCGCGCCGCTGCGGGATTGGCTCACCACCATGCGCACCGCCGTGTCCGAGACGCACGCCGTCGAGGCGCGCGAGCCGGAGCTCGCTTCCGCCGCGCCGGAAGCCGAGATGCGCAGCAGCGGTTGGTCGCCCCGCCTCGTCTCCGTCGCCGCGAAATCGGCCGAGGCCGCCGACGAGGACGTGGCCGAGATCATGGCCGAGAACATGATGCTGAAGGCCCGACTCCGGGTGGAATCCGAGCGCCGCGACGAGCTTCAGGTGATCCTGGCCCAGGAAATCCGCGAGCTGCGCGCCCACATCGCCGAAGAGGTCGGCAAGATGGAAGACCTGCGGACCGAGCGCGACCTCTGGCGCGCCCGCTGCGAGGCCCTGGCCGCGCCGCTGTTTCAGGTTCAGCATCGCTGAGCTGCTTGAGAGACCCCGAAAATGCGAAGGGCCGCCCCGAGGGGCGGCCCTTCCATTGTCGAACCGGTCAGTCCGACGAAACCTGCTGAGATCCCGCGAATGCGTTAGGCGCACACGCCGGAGGCAACAGTCCAGGTCTTGGTCGTCGGCGACGGCTGATGACAATGAGACACTGGATCACCTCCTTTCGTTCGTTGCGGATGAGCCCAAGGTAGGGGCGATTTCCGCCATGCGAAAGGCCCCCGGCGGCCGATCCGGTGCGTTGTCTCGCCGCGGTGCAGCATGCCGTTTTGGTTTCCTGTCCGGCCTCCGGCGCCGGCGCCCGCTTCCGCGGCCTCAGGCTATCGCTCCGCTCGACGCTTTCCGGCGTTCAAGCCCTAAAACGCCCGCTCCGCGCGATGCTCTTCGCGCCAACGAGCCGCGATGCGGCTTCGCACGACGGCCCTGTCCCCCTATGCCGCTGGCCGACGGACGACGAGGCGCCTAAAGAGGGCGCCCGTCAGCATCGGGCCCCTCAGCCGCCATGTCCTCCGCCGCCGCCCCACGCATCCCCCCCGACGACGCCCTCGATCCGCGCGCCATGCGCGAGCCGTTGTCGAACGCATGGTACTGCGCCGGCCGAGCCTCGGCGGTCGTCGGCGGCAAGATGCGGGCGGTCGCGCTCAACGGCGAGCAGGTCGTGCTCGGCCGGGCCAAGGACGGCAGCCTGTTCGCCCTGCGCGACCGCTGCCCCCATCGCGGCATGGCGCTGTCCAAGGGCCGGTTCGACGGCGACACGCTGATGTGCCCGTTCCACGGCTGGCGCTTCGGCACCGACGGGCGCTGCCGCGACGTGCCGACGCTCTCCGCGCACGACGCTTCCGACTTCTCGCGTATCGCGGTCCAGCGCTTTCCCATCGTCGAGAGCGCCGGCTTCCTCTGGGTGAACCCGCATCTCGGCCCCGCCGATCCGGCCGCCGTGCCGGCGGTGCCCGCCCTCGATTTCGAGCCGGCCGGCTGCCTCGTTCTCGAATTGGAGGTCGAGGCCTCGTTCGACCTGACGACGCTGAGCCTCGTCGATCCGGGCCACGTCGCCTTCGTCCACGACACGTGGTGGTTCCGGCCCTCGAAGGAACTGCGGGAGAAGGTGAAGACCTTCCAGCCCGTGCCGCACGGCTTCGTCATGACGAGCCATGCCACGACGACGAGTTCGCCGGTCTACCGCCTGCTCGGCGGCGCACCGGAGGTCGAGATCGAGTTCCGCCTGCCCGGCGTGCGGCTGGAGCGGATCAAGGCGGGCACGAAGCGCGTGGCGAACTACACCTTCGCCACGCCGATGGGGCCCAACCGGACGATGCTGACCAACGCGCTCTACTGGAGCCTGCCGGCGCTCAACCTCCTCAAGCCGATCGCACGGCCGCTGATGCGCCAGTTCCTGACCCAGGATCAGCAGGTGCTCCAGCATGCGCAGGCGGGTCTCGACCGCAAGCCGACCATGGTGCTGCTCGGCCAGGGCGATCTGCCCTCGCAATGGTATTTCCGCCTCAAGCGCGAGGCCCTGGAGGCGGCGCGCGAGAGCCGCCCCTTCGCCAACCCGCTGACCCGCCAGGAGCTGCGCTGGCGCTCCTGAGGCCCTGCGCCGCGCTTGAACCGCGGACCGGACGGGCCATCTTGGCCGTATGAAGAAGCGTGGCCTGCTCACGGTCGCCAGCGCGGCCACGGTGATGACCCTCGGGGGTGTCGGCTACGCTGCGCATCGCCGGGGCAAGAACCCCTATTACCGCGGGCCCCAGAGCGCGCATTTCGATGGCTTGCGCTTCCACGCCCCGAACCAGCCGCCCGACAAGTCGCTCTCCGACCTCGCCCGCTGGCGCCGGACCGGCAAGCCCGAGGCGTGGCCGTCAAGCTTCCCGAGCCCGTTTCCCGCGGACAAACCCCCGGAGCGCTTCGAGGGATCGCGCGTTGTCCTGATCGGACATGCGAGCTACCTGTTCCAGGTCGCGGGCCGCAACATCCTGGTCGATCCGGTCTATGCCAAGCGCGCGAGCCCGGTCCGCTTTGCCGGGCCGAAGCGGGTCAACGCGCCGGGCATCGCCTATGCCGACCTGCCGCCGATCGATGCAGTGCTCATCACCCACAACCACTACGACCATCTCGACGGGCCGACGATCGCCCGCCTGTGGCAGGACCACCAGCCGCTGATCGTCGCCCCCCTCGGCAACGACGCGATCCTGCGCGGCTACGACGAGACCATGCATGTCGAGACCCGCGACTGGGGCGAGTCGGTCGATCTCGGCGCCGGTATCACCGTGCATCTGACGCCGGCCAACCACTGGTCGGCGCGCGGCCTCAACGACCGGCGCATGGCCCTGTGGTGCGCCTTCCTGCTGACGACGCCTCGCGGCGTCCACTACCATGTCGGCGATACCGGCCTCGGCGATGGCGCGATCTTCCGGGAGATCCGCGCCCGGTTCGGCCCGCCCCGTCTCGCCACCCTGCCGATCGGCGCCTACGAGCCGCGCTGGTTCATGCAGCCGCAGCACATGAACCCGGCCGACGCGGTGGAGGCGCTGAGCCTCCTCGGCGCCGATCAGGCGCTTGGCCACCATTGGGGCACCTTCAAGCTGACGGACGAGGGCATCGAGCGTCCCGTCGAGGCGCTGGGCGAAGCGCTGACGGCGGCCGCGTTTGCGCCGAAGCGGTTCCTGGCGCTGCGGCCGGGGCAGGTCTGGGAAGGGTAGGGGCGGGCGATCGCCCGCTCGGGATCACGCCCGGTTCACCCGACGTCGTCCGGCTCCTGTCGTCGGTTGCCGGATTGACGGCTCGCCAGAGTGATCCCCGCCGAAGCCGCCACGATGCAGGCGATGGCCCCGCCCTGCATCGGAGTCAGCCGCTCGCCGAGCAGGGCGAGGGCGGCCACCGACGCGACGGCCGGCTCCAGGCTCATCAGCACACCGAAGGCCGGGCGGGGCAGGCGCGTGAGGGCGAACATTTCGAGCGAGTAGGGCAGGGCGCTCGACAGGATCGCGATGACGAGACCTGATACGAGCGTGGCCGGGGTGAACAGGTCGGCGCCGGCTTCCACGAGGCCCACCGGTGTGACGACAAGGGCGGCGACCAGCATCCCGAGCGACACCGCCCGCCCGCCGCCGGCCCGGCCGGCGCGCTGGCCGAACACGATGTAGGCCGCCCAGCACAGGCCCGCGCCGAGAGCCAGCGCCGCACCCGTCGGATCGAGGGTGCTCGCCTCGCCCAGCGGCAGCAGCAGGCCGAGCCCGAGCACCGCGAGGCCGATCCAGGCGAAATCGGGCGCCCGGCGCGAGCCCGCCAACGCCACGGCGAGCGGACCGGTGAACTCGATGGCCACCGCGATCCCGAGCGGGATCGTGCGGAGCGAGAGATAGAACAGCAGGTTCATGAGCCCGAGCGCCGCGCCGTAGAGCGCGATGGCACCGATCTCGCCCCGTTCGAGACTGCGCCGCCACGGCCGCCAGACCGCGAGCAGGATCAGCGCAGAGAAGCCGACGCGGAGCGTCGTGACGCCCGCCGCACTGACGACCGGAAACAACCCCTTGGCCAAAGCCGCGCCGCTCTGGATCGAGACCATCCCCGCCAGGAGGGCGAGGATCGGCAGGGCGATGTCGGGCGCGGCGCTGCGTCCAAGCACAGTCAGAGGATGAAGCGGCTGAGATCCGCGTTCGCGGCCAGATCCTCGACGCGGTCGCGCACATAGGCCGCATCGATCGGCACCGTCTCGCCGGAGCGGTCGGTGGCGGTGAACGAGATCTCGTCGATCACCCGTTCCAGCACGGTCTGCAGGCGGCGGGCGCCGATATTTTCCACCGAGCCGTTCACCTCGACGGCGACGCGGGCCAGCGCGTCGATGGCATCCTCGGTGAAGTCGAGGGTGACGCCCTCCGTCTCCATCAGCGCCACCGTCTGCTTGATGAGGCTCGCCTCGGTCGCGGTGAGGATCTGCTTAAAATCCTCGACGGTCAGCGGCTGCAACTCGACGCGGATCGGCAGGCGGCCCTGCAACTCGGGCAACAGGTCGGACGGCTTCGAGACGTGGAAGGCGCCGGACGCGATGAACAGGATGTGGTCGGTCTTCACCGGCCCGTGCTTGGTCGCCACCGTGGTGCCCTCGATCAGGGGCAGCAGATCGCGCTGCACGCCCTCGCGTGAGACGTCGGCGCCCGAGCGGCCCTCGCGGGCGCAGATCTTGTCGATCTCGTCGAGGAAGACGATGCCGTTATCCTCGACCTCGCGGATCGCCTCGCGGGTCAGGGCGTCGTCGTCCACGAGCTTGTCGCTCTCTTCGGCGATCAGCGGCGCGTAGGCCTCCGCCACCGTGATGCGGCGCGGCTTGCCGCGCTGGCCGCCGAGCGCCTTGCCCAGCATGTCGGAGATGTTGATCGCGCCCATCGATGCGCCCGGCATTCCGGGGATCTCGAACATCGGCATGCCCTGCGAACCGGAGGGGGCCAGCTCGATCTCGACCTCCTTGTCGTCGAGCTCGCTCGCCCGCAGCTTCTTGCGGAAGCTTTCGCGCGTCGCTTGGCTCGCGGTCGGCCCCACCAGCGCGTCGAGGATGCGCGATTCGGCGGCCGCTTCCGCCTTGGCCTTCACCGCCTTGCGCTTCTCCTCCCGCGTCAGGCCGATGCCGACCTCCACAAGGTCGCGCACGATCTGCTCCACGTCGCGGCCGACATAGCCGACCTCCGTGAACTTGGTCGCCTCGATCTTGAGGAAGGGCGCACCCGCGAGCCGGGCGAGGCGCCGGGCGATCTCGGTCTTGCCGCAGCCCGTCGGGCCGATCATCAGGATGTTCTTGGGCGCCACCTCGTCCCGCAGCGGCCCTTTCAATTGCTGGCGCCGCCAACGGTTGCGCAAGGCGATCGCGACTGCACGCTTGGCATCCTTCTGGCCGACGATGAAGCGGTCGAGCTCGGAGACGATCTCGCGGGGAGAGAAGGTGGTCATCGGGCTCCTGCGGCCGTTTTTTTGGGGATGTATGGGGCGGCGCGTCGGGCGCGGGGCCTTCCCCGAGGACGATCTAAGCGGGCAAGTCCCGGCTTTCCAGGGAGCGCGGCCCTCAGGCCGCGTCGAGGGTTTCGATCACGAGGTTGCCGTTGGTGTAGACACAGATCTCGGCGGCGATCTTCATCGACCGGCGCACGATCGCCTCGGCGTCGAGTTCGCCATCCTCGAGCGCGCGGGCGGCGGAGAGGGCGTAGTTGCCCCCCGAGCCGATCGCCATCACCCCGGTCTCGGGCTCCAGCACGTCACCGGAGCCGGACAGCAGCAGGCTCACTTCCTTGTCGGCGACCAGCATCATCGCCTCCAGACGGCGCAGATAGCGGTCGGTGCGCCAATCCTTGGTGAGTTCGACGCAGGCGCGGGTGAGCTGGCCGGGATACTGTTCCAGCTTGGCCTCCAGCCGCTCGAACAGGGTGAAGGCGTCGGCGGTGGCACCGGCGAAGCCGCCGATCACGGTGCCCTTTGCGAGGCGCCGGACCTTGCGGGCGTTGCCCTTCACGATGGTCTGGCCGAGGCTGACCTGACCGTCGCCGCCGATCACCACCCGGCCGCCCTTGCGGACCATGAGGATCGTGGTGGCGTGCATCTGCGGCAGGCGATCGTCGGTCTGGGCCAAGGAAACGCTCCGGTTCGAGGGAAAAAGGCCGAGCCTCAGTTAGGCGCTCGAATGCCCGGCTCCAAGGTCGGCCCCGGCAACGACAGGCTCTGGCGTTGCGTGAAAAAGCTCCGCGCAAGCCACTATGCCTATTGGCTCGGACAAAGGGCCGCCGCGCGTCGGCACCCGTCCCCGCAGCGGTGTCCCCCGGAGTCTTCTCATGGGAATCCTCGTCGGCCTCGTCATCGCGATCGGCTGCATGCTCGGCGGCTTCGTCGCCATGGGCGGGCATCTGATCGTGATCTGGCAGCCCTGGGAGTTCGTCATCATCTTCGGCATGGCGGCGGGCACCTTCGTCATCGCCAACCCTATGAAGACGGTGGTCGATTCCGGTAAGGCGACGATGGAGGCCTTCACCAACAAAGGGCCGAAGCGCCAGGACTTCCTCTCGCTGCTGGGGCTGCTGCACGCGCTGATGCGCGACTTGAAGACCAAGCCCCGCAACGAGGTCGAGACGCATTTCGACGACCCGGCGAATTCCGAGATCTTCAAGAACTATCCCGAGGTGACCAAGGACCAGGATCTGGTCTTGTTCATCTGCGACTATTGCCGCCTGATCCTCATCGGCAACGCCCGCTCGCATGAGATCGAGGCGCTGATGGAAGAAGAGATCGGCACCCATAAGAAGTACAAGCTCAAGCCCTATGCCGCGATCAATACCGTGGCGGAGGCGCTGCCGGCGCTCGGGATCGTCGCGGCGGTGCTCGGCATCGTGAAGGCGATGGGCGCGCTCGACCAGTCGCCGCAGATCCTCGGCGGCCTGATCGGCGCGGCGCTGGTCGGCACCTTCATCGGCGTGTTCGCGTCCTACGGGATGCTCGCCCCGCTCGCCGTGAAGATCAAGGGCGTGCGCGAGAAGCAGTGCAGCGTCTACACCATCGTGAAGCAGAGCCTGATCGCCTACATGAACGGCGCGCTGCCCCAGGTCGCGATCGAGCACGGCCGCAAGGGCATCGCCGGCGCCGACCGCCCGACCATCGACGAGGTCGAGAGCGCCACCGTGCCCGGCGCCCGCGCCGAACCGGCCGCGGCGTAAGGGCCTTTCCCGATGGACGAGACCGAGACCTCCGACGCGGCGCCCGAAACGGGCCCCGAGGCGACCCCCGAGCCCCGGCCCAAACTGCCTCCCTTCGTCACGGCGTCACGGCCCGCGACCGACATCCGCGCCCGCATCCAGGAGGCCGGCGGCCTGTCGCTCGACCGGCTGCCGATGCTCAGCGTGGTGTTCGACCGCCTCGCCACCGCCTGCAGCGACGCGGCCAAGCATCTGGCCGCCTCCTCGGCGTTCTACTCCCTGAGCGGCGTCGAGAGTGGGCGCTTCGGCGAGTTCCTCGATGCCTACGACGCCAACGCGGTGGTCGGCATCTTCCAGGCGCCGGAATGGGACGGGCACGTCCTGGTCGGGCTCGACCGCGACTTCCTCTACACCATGGTCGAGGTTCTGTTCGGCTCCGACGGCTCCGAGCCGCCGGTGGAGGACGAGCGCACCTTCTCGGCGATCGAGCTGCGCATCGCGCAGATGGTGTTCGAGCAGGTCGGCAAGGCGCTCGAATCCTCCTTCGGCCTCGTCTCGCAGACCGCCTTCCGCCTGGAGCGGATGGAGACCCGGATGGAGTTCGCGGTGATCGGCCGGCGCTCCAACAAGGCGGTGCAGGCCAAGTTCCTGCTCCAGGCGCTCAACCGCGGCGGCGAGATGTTCCTCATCATCCCGCAGACGGTGCTGAACCCGTTGCGCCCGGCCCTCGGCAAGGTGCTGACCGGCGAATCCGCCGCCCGCGACCCGCGCTGGGCCGAGCAGATCGCGGCGGAGGTGCAAAAGACCACCGTGCGCCTGCGCGCCGTCCTCGAGGAGCGACACCTGACGCTCGGCGAGATCGCCGGCCTCAAGGTCGGGCAGGTGCTGACCCTCGACGCGACGCCCGCGACGCGGATCAAGCTCGAGGGCAACGACCGGCCGCTGTTCTGGTGCCGGGCCGGCCAGTCGCAGGGCGCTTACGTCTTGCGGGTGGAGGAATCGATCAATCCGGAGAAGGAGGGCGGCCATGGGCTCCTTGGTTGACGGCGTACTGCTCGTCGCGCTCGTGGTGACGAGCGCCTGCGTCGTGCCGATGTACCTGAAGCTCAAGCGCCTCGACCGGACCCAGGCCGAGTACGGCGCGGCAGTGGCCGCCTCCGGCGTGGCGCTGACCCAGGCCGGCGAGGCGGTGCGCTCCTTCAAGGAGGAGGGCCGCGAGGTTCTGGACGCCCTGAGCCTCAAGATCGAGGAGGCGCGGGCGACGCTCGACGCGCTGGAGGCGTCGCGCGCGGCCCTCGTCGCCGCGCGCTCGCAGAAGCCGTGAGCCGTCGTCGGCCTCAATCGTCGCTCTGCCCCTTGGCCTTCTCGACGATGGCGCCGGTCCGCGGATCGAGCTGAAGCTTGACGCTCCGGCCGTCCCGGACCGCCTTGGCCTTCCACACCCCGTCGTCGGCCTCGATGCTGCGCACCGTGCCGTAGCCGGCCTCCGACAGCTTCGTCAGCACTTGGTCAATCGGCATCCAGTCCTTTCCGGGCGTGTCGGCCTGTGCCGACGCCGCAACGAGGCCGGTGGCCAGCGTGGCGGCAAGAATGGTCTTGAAGGCGTTCATGGCGTTCGGGTCCTGTCGGGTGTCGTGATGCCTCCTTCTGTCACCGGACGACCCCCGCGAACCTGACGGAAGCCGTCAGCGAAATGTCAGCCGGGCCGGCCGCGCGAAGTGGGAGGCTTACGACATGCGGCGACAGCCTCGCGTCAGCCAAGCCGGCTAGACCCTCCTCACGCACGAAGCGGACCCGACGAGCCCGAGCGATGAGCAGCAGCCCCTTCCCCGCCACCGATCTCGCCGGCACCGAGCCCCGCGTCGGCGACGGGCGCAACCTCGATTCGATCCTGCGCATCCCGGTGCTGATGCAGGTGGTGCTCGGTTCGGCGACCATGCCGGTGGCGGATCTGATGAAGCTCGGGCGCGGCGCCGTCGTCCCCCTCGATCACCGGGTCGGCGAGCCCGTGGACGTGATGGTCAACGGCCGGGTCATCGCGCGGGGCGAGATCGTGATCGTCGAGGAGGACAATTCCCGGTTCGGCGTGTCGCTGACCGAGGTGGTCGGCCCCTCCGCCACCGACCAGAACACCTGAGCCTCGGCGAGAGCGGGCCGCCATGTCTTCGAGCCCTCTGGCATCGAGCCCCGTCCCATCGGACGCCGTCTCCTCGGTCGCCATCGCGCCCCGTGCGGTGGCGACCCGGCGGCTCGACCCCGTCGATCAGGTGGCGGCGCTGCTGCTCGCCATGGGCAAGCCCGCGGCCGGGCGGCTCATCAAGTATTTCGAGCCGGACGAACTCAAGCGCATCACCCGCTCGGCCTCGCATCTCGGAGCGGTCAGCCCCGAGCAGCTCGACACGGTGGTCGAGAACTTCTCGTCCGAATTCTCCGCCGGCAACAGCCTGATCGGGACGGCGAGCGAGGTCGAGAAGCTGCTCACCGGCCTGCTGCCGGCCGACCAGATCGCCGACATCCTCGCCGACGTGCGCGGCAGCGCCACCCGCTCGGTGTGGGAACGGCTCGGCACCGTGCAGGAGAGCGTGCTGGCGAGCTACCTCGTCAAGGAGCACCCGCAGACCGCCGCGCTGATCCTGTCGAAGGTGAAGCCCGCCACCGCCGCCAAGGTGATGGGCCACCTGCCCGCGCCGGTGCGCAACACGGTGATGCGGCGGATGCTGAGCTTCAAGCCGATCGTCGACGACGTGCTGCACGCGATCGAGAAGACGCTGCACGAGGACTTCATGATCAACGGCGCGCGCAATTCCGGCGCCGACACGCACGCCAAGATGGCCGACATCATCAACAAGATGGAGCGCCAGCAGATGGACGACGTGCTCACCAGCCTCGGCGAGTCGCGTCCGAAATCGGTCGAGATCCTGAAAGGCCTGCTCTTCACCTTCGACGACATCGTCAAGCTGGCGCCGCGCGCCCGCACCACCCTGTTCGACGCTGTGCCCAACGACCGGCTGGTGCTGGCACTGAAGGGCACGGAGGTCGAGTTCCGCACCACGGTGCTCAGCGCCCTCTCGGCACGCGTGCGCCGCATGGTCGAGCACGAATTGAACGGCGGCGAGCCGGCGGCGCAGCGCGACGTGCTGGAGGCGCGCCGCACCATCACCGATCTGGCCATGGACATGGCCGGGCGCGGCGAGATCGAGATCAATCCGGGAGGCGAGGATGAAGCACTCATCCGCTGATCCGCGCGCCCACGTTCCGCTTGCGCATCGGCGGGGCTGATGCGTGTCGGACGAGGACAAGGAGAGCAAGACCGAAGCCGCCACCGAACGGCGGGTGCGCGAGGCGATCGAGAAGGGCGACATCCCGTTCTCGCGCGAGGCGCCGGTCTTCGCTTCGACGCTCGGCCTGCTGATCGCGCTCGCCCTGTTCGCGCGGGGACAGGCGGCGCAGCTCGCAGCCGATTTCAAGCCGCTCTTCGACGATCCGCGCGGCTTCTCCCTGGAGACCGGCGGCGACGCGATGCTGCTTCTCAGCCGCGTGGCGCTGGCGGCGGGCCGATTCCTGCTGCCGATCCTGCTGATCCTGGCGGTCTGCAGCCTCACCGCCTCGCTCCTGCAGAACCTGCCGCGCTTCGTCCTCGACCGGATCACGCCGAAATGGTCGCGGGTGTCGCCGATGGCGGGTTTCGCGCGGATCTTCGGAACCTCGGGTCAAGTCGAGTTCCTGAAATCCCTCGTTAAATTCCTGTCGGTCAGTGTCGTCGCCCTTCTGCTCCTCCGCTCGGAGCGGACAAGAGCCGTGAACGCCATGTTCGTCGATCCGAGCCAACTGCCCGAACTGATCCTGACGGTCGCGATCCGTCTCGTCTCGGCGGTGGCCATCGCCACCATCGTGATCGTCGCGGGCGACCTCGTCTGGGCGCGGCTGCGCTGGCAGCGCTCGCTGCGGATGTCGCGCCAGGACATCAAGGACGAGCACAAGCAGACCGAGGGCGATCCGTCGGTGAAGGCCCGGCTGCGCTCGCTCGCCCAGGACCGCGCCCGCAACCGGATGCTCGCCAATGTCGACCGGGCGACCGTGATCATCGCCAACCCGACCCACTTCGCCGTGGCCCTACGCTACGAGCCCAGCGAGAACCCGGCCCCCCTCGTGATCGCCAAGGGGCAGGATCTCATCGCGCTCCGCATCCGCGCGATCGCCGAGGAAAAATGCATCGCCGTTATCGAGGACAAGCCTCTCGCAAGGTCGCTGTACGATGCTGTGCAGGTCGATCAGACGATTCCGGCAGAATTTTACCGCGCCGTGGCGCAGATCCTTTTCTTCCTTTTCGCGAGAGCCCGATGACCCCTCAGGTCCAACGTTTCGCGCCAGGACCGTCAGCCGTCCCGCACAGCCATGCGGCGGCCGAACAGATCTTCGCCGAGGCGCTGCGCGACTTCATCGCCGAGCTGTGCCTGCTCGACGGCGGGGTGCTCATCGGCTGGATCCGCGGCGAGCGGCACGGCAACATCGCCGACATCGTCTCGTCCTCCGCCGAATTGTTCTTCAAGGAATCGGTGCTGACCTACGCCGACGCGGCCGACGTGTGCCTCGATTGGGGCCGCTCCATGCAGGTGGTCCTCGATCTCGAATTCGCCGCCGAGCCGATGACGGTGTTCTTCAAGCTCGTGCTCGACGAGGTGTTCGCCGGCGTCGCGATCCAGCGCATCGTCGCGGAGGAGACGGATGCGCTCTCCCTCGAAGGCTTCGCCCACGCCCTCAGCCAAGCCCGGGTCGGCCACGCCTGAAGCGGCGCGAATGCCACGCGCCGCCGACGAACACCGCCCCTGTTTGGAAATGTGCATTTCAGTAGATTGACCCCCCCGCGGCCGCGCTTCATGAATTGGCTGCGGCAGCGTTTCGAAGCGTTGCGGAAGGCGGCGGAGACGGTCTTCCGGGAGCGCCCAAAACCTGCCCTCATCGCGGCGCAGTGGCAGGGCGATCCGGCGGGATCAGGGGAAGAGTCGTCGATGTATTTTCTGGTCGATCCGCGCGATACGGTGAACGCGGGTTACAAGGCCAGCTTCGAGCGTGAGGGCATCTCCTCGTTCGCGCTTATGCCCGAAGAGTTCCTGAGCTGGCTCCGGGCGGCCTCTCCCGCCGACCTCG
Organism: Methylobacterium sp. J-043; assembly: GCF_022829505.1. Lineage (NCBI taxonomy): Bacteria > Pseudomonadati > Pseudomonadota > Alphaproteobacteria > Hyphomicrobiales > Methylobacteriaceae > Methylobacterium > Methylobacterium sp. J-043. Next base: position 63,139 of record NZ_JAKSYB010000061.1, read on the forward strand.
AAGCGATCCAGGGCTTCCTCCTCGGGGATTTCGCGGAGCGGGCGAAATGCGCCAGCGTCATCCGCAAGCAGTCCCGCGCACCGATCATCGCGCTCGCCGACCTGCGCTCCCTCGAGCAGACCGTCGAACTGCTGGAAGCCGGCATCGACGACGTGCTGCCCAAGCCCGTCCATGTCCGCGAGATTTTGGCCCGCTCCGAGGCGATCTGGCGCCGGGTCAACGGCGCCGTCCAAGCCGGCGAGGCGGACGGCGAGACCGAGGGCGAGGCCAGGGCAGTGGACCGGCTCAAGGTCTTCCACGACGGGCGCGACCCCGAGATCGACGGCGTGCCGCTGTCCCTGCCGCGGCGGGAGCGGCACATCCTCGAATATCTCGTGCGCAACCGTGGGCGCCGGCTCACCAAGACCCAGGTCTTCAACGTGGTCTACGGCGTCTACAGCAACGGCGTCGAAGAGAGCGTGATCGAGGGCCATGTGAGCAAGCTGCGCAAGAAGCTCGCCGAGCGGCTCGGCCACGATCCGATCGAGGCCAAGCGCTACATGGGCTACACCTACGTCGGGTGAGCCCGGCTACTGGCAGAATGCCTTCGCGCCCGGCGTCCAGTTGCCGAAGCCCGTGGCGACCATGTTGGTGATGACCCGGCAGACATAGACCTTCTGCGCCGGGTTGTTGTTCGGCCCGGCATGGTAGCGCGCCACGGCGAGCGTCCAGCTTCCCTCGCGCTCCTTCAATTCCTTCAGGAAGCGCGTCGCGTATTCGACGTTCTGGGCCGGGTCGATCATCGCCTCCAGCGAGGCGAACTTCGCGCGATGATAGTGATGGTTGATCTGCATGCAGCCGAGATCGACCAGGCGCACGCCCTCCCGCTGCGCCTGGGCGAGGCGCTGCATCACGTCGGCGGCGCCGCTGCCGAAATAGGCCTTGCCCCCGACATTCATGGCATAGGGCTGGAGCGAGCCGCGGTTACCGCTCTCCGTCAGCCCGACCGCGTAGAGCATGCCGAGCGGCACGCCGTGCTTGGCCGCCGCCTGCGCCATCTGGCGCTCGCAGACACGGGAGGTGCCCGCCATCGCAGGACGGCTGGAGCCTCCTCGCGTCTCGCCGCCCAGCGCGCCCGTCTGTGCGGAGGCGGCCTCTGCGGCGCCCTCGGCGGCGGTGGAATGCGCGGCCGCCGCATTCGGCCCGGCGGCGCTAGAGATACAGGCTGCCGCGATCGCGCCCGCGAGAATCCGTCTCATGGTCCTGCTCCCCGGTGGGCATGTCGGTGGACTCGGCGGCCGCGTCCGCGCGGGGGGACGGGCGCCGGCCCGATTGATCGGGCGTCGCCGCGCCCGGCTGTCTGTCGTGCTGTCCGCCCTGCGATCCGGCGAAGGCCGCGAATCCCTGGCCGCGCGGCGCGGATTCGCCGGCTCCGGGGCCGCCTGCCTGAATCGTCACGGCTTCGGGCTCGTAGCCGGCCTCGCGCAGCAGGCCGGAGAGCAGCTCGCTCTCCTTGCGCAGGCGCTCGGCGGTCTCCTCGCGGCTGGTGCGCAGGCTCATCTCGAGCCGCCCATCCTGCAGACGCATCCGCACCAGCACCGAGCCGAGGTCGGCCGGATGGAGCTGGAGCGTGAGGATCTTAAGCGGCCCGGCCTCGGTCGAAGCCGGAACGGTGCGGGCCTGGCTCGTGGGCGCGGCCGGCAACTGGGCGGCGACCGCATCGACGATCTGGCGCAGCGGCGAGGCGGGTACCGGAGCCGGCGTGCCGGCCGTCTCCTGCGCAACGGGTTGCGCCAGCGGAATCTCCGGGCGCGGCGCTTCGGGCATCGCCGCGTCGGTTTCGGCGCTTAAGGGACGCGCAAAGCCTCCGTCGACCTGCGGCCGCGGCACCGCCACGGTGGCATGCTCCGGCGTGGTTTCGGGGCGTGCGATGACGGCCGGGTGATCCTGCCTCGAATCCGGGTCACGCCGGGTCTGTCCCGGCGCGCTGGGTTGGGCGATGGCGGCCGGTTCGGTGAGGCTCGGGCTGTCCGGTCGATCGACGCGCGCGGCGTTGTCCGCCGCGCCGGCCGGTGCGGCGCGATCGCTCCGCGGTGCCCCGCGGGCTGTGGGGCTTCGCAGGGCTTCGATGACGGTGGCCTGCACCGGGGCAGCGGCTGGCTGCCGAACGGCCTCGTCCGATGCCGGCGCAAGGCTCGGCACGACAGGGGTGGCGGGGTGGTCGGGTTCTGGATCAGGCCCGGTCGGCCGCGCAGGCGTTGCGGCGGTCGGATCAGGCGAGGCCGGCGACGCGGACGCCGTGGCGGCGGGGTCGGCCATGCCGGCCGGTGCCGCAGGCTTTGCCGCATTACCCGGCGACGGTGCGCGCGGGGCGGCGGCCGGTGCAGTCAGCCCGTTCGCGGCGGCTTCCGGTGCCGGCCGATCGGATGGTGCGGCCGGGTCGCGAACGTCGCTGTGAGCCGCCGGGAGCGGCATCGCCTCCGATGCTGTCGCGGGGTGGCCATCCGGTCCACCGGCCGGCGGCATGATCGCATCGGCCGCCGTCGCGGTCCGCGCGGCGTCCGCAACAGGCGCCTTTTCCTGGTCCACCGGAGCGACCGGCATGGCGCCGACGCGGCCCGATGTCGGGACGGTCGGCGGCGCGGATGTCTCGCTCAAGCCCTGCCCGATGCCCGGTTCTGCCGGGGTTGCGGCCCCGCGCGGCCGGACCGGCGCGAAATGTGTTTCCAGGCCGACCATCGACATTTGCAAGGCCGGTTCCGCCGGGGCCGGGCCGGGCCCCGATCCGGCGCGTAGGGCGGCCCGCTGCACCATGGCTTCCAGGCTGGCATCCGGGGGAGCCGCGATGGCCGGCGCCGCAGGACCGGTGAGCGCCATCAGCGCCTGCAAGGCCGAGCCGCCGACGTCGACGGTGATGGCGGGCGAGGCGTCGGCGGGGAGGGCAGGGGGCAGGTCCGCCCCGGCTTCGGCCGGTTCCGCCCCAACCTCTCCGGCCACTGACGGCCCTCTCTCGGCCGCCCCGGTCTCGCCCGTTCCGCTCTCCAATGCGCCGAGCATCGCCTCGAAGCCGGAGGGGACGTCTGCGCGCGCATCCTCGCCCGCGGGCGCACGGCCAACCTCGGGCTTCGGCCGCGTCAGGGGAAGGGTGTCGAGGGACCGCATCACGGGTCGATCGTCCGGTGGTTGGAGTGCGGGGAAATCTCAGGGAGTGCCGGTGGTGGCATCCGAGGGGCGATCCATGGCGCGCTCGGCCCGGGCCAGGGCCTCCTGCGCCCGCAGCAGCGAGCCGGATTCGGGGATCGGCCGGCTCGCCGAGGGCGGCGGGGCCGGGGCCGCCGCGGCGACGGGGGAGGGCGTGCGGATCTGCCGGGCGGTGGAGAGCGCGGCGTCGAGCAGGTCCGCGTCGGACGGGGCGAAATCGGCACGGTCGAGGCCGCGCAGGGCGTCGTACCCTTCCTCGAAGCGTCCATCGGCCACGATCAGCGCCGCCCCGTGATAGAGCCGCGCCTGCGCCGCGGCTCGCGAATCCGGCGCGGCGAGCCCCATCGCCCGCTCGGCGGAAAACAGCGCGGTCTCGCGGCGGCCCTGTTCCAGCCCGGCGCGGGCCACCAGCAGGTAGAGGTCGCGCCGGCTCTCGGGCTCGATCTCGTCGAGCATCCGCTCCAGGCTGGCGATGCGGGTGCGGTCGCTGTCGAAGTCGAGGCGTGTGAGTGCGCCGGCGAAGCGCTGGCGGAAGTTGCCGGCATAGACCGAGCGGCGGAACCGGCGCAGGTACTGGATCGCCAGCGCCTCGAAGCGCCGCGCATCGCCGCCCTGCGCGACCACGAAGATCTGGCGGCGCAGCGCCCCTTCCTCGACCAGCGTGCCGGGCGCCAGAAGCCGGGCGAGGTCCAGGAGTTCGAGCGACTTGACCGGCGCGTCGCGCACCATCAGCGCCGATTGCGTCAGCGCGAGCTGCCCGGCGAGGCCCGCCGGCATCGTGCGCGGGTCGATGCCGGCCAGCTTGGCCCGCGCCTCCCGCTCGCGCCCTTCGAGATAGGCAAGTGCTCCGAGCGCCAGGGGCTGCTCCGCCTCCGGCACCTTGCCGGATCGGAGGATCACCCGCAGGGCTCCCGGTCCGCCGCCCGCGAGCGCGAAGGTGACGGCGGCGCGCACGTTTTCCGCCTCGGCCCAGGCCTCGGGATCGAGGGTGATCAGCCGCTGCTCGATATGGCCGAGGAGCTGGCGCTGCGCGACATGCGCCTGGGTCGAGCCGCTGGCGATGCGGTCCTGAAGGAGCTGGAGCGTGCGCGTCAGTTCGACCGGCAGGCCGTGCGCCTTCACCGGCAGCGGTTCGATCGGTTTCGCCGGAGCGCCGTGTCCGCCATGGTCGTCGGCGGCATGGTTTTCCGCGGGCGGCGCGTGGCCGTCGCCGTGCTCGGCGGCCATGGCCGGAACGAGGGCGAGGCAGAGGGTGAGGGCGGTCGCCGCGAGGGCGCGAGGCCGGGATGCTCTGTCCGTCAGCGTCGCGATCTTGGATTGCTTCGGCTTCGGCTCGCAATGACGGAAGGTGTGCCCTCGACCATCATTGCGAGCCGTCAGGCGAAGCAATCCAGCGCCGCGACGGTCCCCGACGTCGCTCGCGACGACGGCCGAGCGACTCGACCGCGCCAGGGCCTCCCGAAAAGAAGTCATTCCGGCAGGCCCCGCAGCAGGATCTCGATGCGGCGGTTCTCGGCGGCCTTGGGGTTGGCGGCGATGCGGGGCTGGCGGTCGGCATAGCCCTCGATGCGGTCGATGCGGGCCTCGTCGAGGCCGCCGCGCACGAGCATGTAGGAGGCCATCTGCGCCCGCGCCGACGACAGGCGCCAGTTGTCGTAGGTCTCCGAGCGGAACGGGCGGCCGTCGGTATGGCCGCGCACGACGACGCGGCCGGGGCGGCTGTTGAGGATCTTGGCGATGCGCTCCAGCGCCTTGACCACCTTGGGCGTCGGCTCGGCCGAGCCGATGCCGAACATGCTGAAATTGATCTCGTCGGTGATGCTGATGAGGACGCCCTCGCCGGTCCGGCGCACCTCGACCTGCGGGGCGGGGGCGCCGTTGGGCAGCGACGGCACGGCCCGCGCGATCTCGGCCTTCAGAGCCGAGAGCGCCGCGGTCTCGGCCGCTTTCGCGGCTTGATCGGCCCCCGCCGCCAGTTCCTTCGCAGCAGGCGTCTCGGCTTTCGCCAGCAGCGTCGGTTCGGGCGGGGCCGTCTTGAGTTCGGGCGGGGACGCGTGCGGTGCCGTCTCGGCCGGTGGCTTGGCGGGCTCGGCGCTCGGAACCGCCAGCGGCATCGGCTCGGCCGAGGCAAGCTTGACGCCGGCCTGCCGCATGGCCTCGTTCAGACTCTGGCGGGCGACGTCCTTGGCCGATTCCTTCGGCAAATCCTTGGGTTTGGGGCCGGCGATCTGGGCACGCGCGTCGAGGCGGGCCTCGGCCGGCGCGGCGGCGGCCGTGTCGAGGGCGCCGGGATTGTCCGTGCGGCGACGCGGCAGGGCGGCGACCTGCCAGTAGAGCGGGTCGAACGGGTCGCGCCCGGTCTCGCCGCCGGCGACGCCCGGCTGTCCGGCCTCAACCGCGGAGGCATCCGCGCTCGCGGCCTCCGGCCCGGCGGCCTCGGCCTCTGCGGCGAGTTTGGCGAGCACCGCGTAAGGATCCTGGAACAGCGCGGATTCGCGGGCACGGCTGCCCGGTGTGCCGGCCGCGTCGCCCTTGCCCTCGGCGTTGCCGCCATCGCCCTTGCCCTTGCCGGAGGGGGCGGGATCGTTGGGCGTGTCCTGCGGGTCGTTCACGCCCTTGCGGTCGTGGGTGACCTCGGCGAGCTTCACCGGGTTGAAGTACTCGGCGATGGTCTGTTTCTGCTCCTTGCTGGTGGAGTTGATCAGCCACATCACCAGGAACAGCGCCATCATCGCCGTCATAAAGTCGGCGAGCGCGATCTTCCAGGCGCCGCCGTGATGGCCGTCCTCATGGTCGCCGTGGCGCTTGATGATGATGATTTCTTGGGCGTGGTCCGACATCTTACGCCTCCGCGATCGCGGCGGTGATCAGGCGGCTCCAGGCCGCGAGTTCGGTCTCGATCACGGTCTCGCCCGCGCGCACCGTCACCTCCGGCCCCTCGGCCGCCTCGAAAGTGATTCCCACCGCGCCGCCGAGCCGCGCGGCGAGCGCCGCGATCAGGTCGTCCGGCCCGCGCACCTTCACCACCGCCTGCTGCGGCTCGGCCAGGATGCGCTTGAGGGCGGCGCCGAGTTCATCCAGCGCCTGCCGTTGCAGCGCTTGGCCCAGGACCGGCGCGATCAGCCGCGCGACCCGGTCCGACAGCGTAGCGTCGAGCGCCTGCATGGCCGCGACGAAGCCTTGCGCCAGGGTCTCGCCCTGCGCCGCGGTCCAGTCGCGGCGGGCCTGCGCCAATCCTTCCTCGAAGAGGGCCTGCTGTGCCGCGCGCTCAAGCGCGGCCTGCGACGACCATTCTTCCATCGCCTCGGCCCGGCCCTGCTCGCGCCCGCGCGCCTCGGCGGCGGCGATCAGCGCCTCGCGATCCTCTGCCGGCCGCAGGGCCGCTGCGGCGGCACGGGGCAGGAAGGGTTCGAGTTCGGCCTGGATCTCGACCGGCTCCGGTGCGGCCGGCTCCACGACTGTAGCGGGCGCGCGGAACCATGCTCCCGAAAAATCCGGCTCGCCAGTGAGTGCGACGGGCGGCGGGGGAGGAGCGGAAAAGTCCGGAAGGTAACGTGCGAGAACCGCGTCCATCACGCCGCCTCCTCACGCATGAGCCAGCGCTTGAGCACGGCCGCGACCTGCTCCTCGTCGATGTCGATGAGCTGCTCCAGCCGCTTCTGCGGCGAGCGGGCCATCTTGTCCTCCAGTTCCTCCAGCAGGCCGGCGACGCCCGGCGCGGGGAGCTTGGCCGCTTCGTTGGATCCGAGAGGCGCTGCACCCGGTGCGGCGAGCGCCATCGTGCCGTCGGTCGCCATACCAGCGGCAAGCGCGGGTGCGCCCTCGGGGCCGGCGAGCGCCGCGACCTCGCTCTGCGCGGTCTCGGGCGTCGCCAGGATCGCGCGGAGCGCCGGGCGCAGGCCGAACCAGATCAGCAGGCCCGCCACGACGAGGATCGTCGCCGCGTTGATGAGCGTGCCGGACTGCTTCATCATCACGTCGGTGAGCGAGAGCGGCGGCACCGGCTCCATCGCCTGGCCGTCGTTGACGAAGCCGACCGCCGCGACCTTGATCGTGTCGCCGCGCTCCTTGCTGAAGCCCGCGGCCGAGCCGACCAACTCCTCGATCTCGGCAATCTGCCGGTCCAGGCTCGCCTTGTCGTCGGGCCCGGCGAGCGCGGTCAGCCGCGAGCGGTTGACCAGCACCGCGACCGAGAGGCGGCGGATGGCGTAGCCGTCACTCACCGTCTGGACCGTCTTCTGGGAGATCTCGTAATTGGTGAGATCCTCCTTCTTCGAGGTTTCGTTGCTCGACTGGTCGTTGCCGTCCGATCGGGTGCGCTGGTCGGGCAGGTTCTCCTGCGCGCTGGTCGGGCGCTGGCTGTTGCGGTTCTGCGCGTTCTCGCTCTCGCGCACCGAGCGCACCGAGCGCTCCACCCGCTGGTCGGGGTTGAAGATCGTCTCGTTGGTTGAAGTCTTGTCGGTGTTGAGCTGGGTCGCGACGCTGATCTCGAAATTGCCGACGCCGAGATAGGGCGCGAGGGTGCGGCGGATGTTGTCCTGCATCTCGCGGCTTACGGATTTCTCCAGCGTCGCCATCTTGCCGGTGGGCGCCGTGCCGGCATCGTCGCCCGCCATCAGCACCGTACCCTCCGAACCGATCACGGTGACGCGGTCGGGCTTCATGCCGGGGATCGCCGAGGCGACGAGCTGGCGGATCGCCTGCGCGCCCGACACGTCGTCGGCGGGCTCGGTGCGCACCACCACGGAGGCCGAGGCCGGCTGCTGGTCGCGGCGGAACGAGCCGCGATCGGGAAGCACGAGGTGGACGCGGGCGGCGCGCACGCCCTTCATGCCCTGAATGGTGCGGGCGATCTCCCCTTCGAGCGCGCGCACGCGGGTCACTTCCTGCATGAAGGAGGTCATGCCGAGCGAGCCGAGATCGTTGAACAGCTCGTAGCCGGACTTGGAGCTCTGCGGCAGGCCCTTCTCGGCCAGCAGCATCCGCGCCTGCGCGGTATGGCCGAAGGAGACGAGCACGGCGGTGCCGTCGGACGACACGTCGAACGGGATGCCGTTGTCCTTGAGCACGCCGCCGATGCGCGACACGTCCTCACGCGAGAGGCCCGTATAGAGCATCTCCTGCGCCGGGCGGCTCAGGTAGTAGGCGCCGACACCGACGCCGAGAAACACCAGAAGGCCGACCAGCCCGAGGGCGATCAGCCGCCTCGCGCCGAGATCGACGATGTTGCTCCACAATCTCTCGGCTTGCTCGCGACCGAACATCCCTGGACCAATCCCGCCCGCGACCTGACACGCGTCGCCAGCTTGAATGAGGGCTCACCCTTGCGCGGGGATTGCGGCGCGACACGTTGGCATCGGTGCTGGGAGCCCTTGATGATCGAGGATGGTACGGACGAGGACTGGATGGCGCGGGCCCGGCCGCTCGGCCCGTTGCTCTGCGATGCCGCCTTCCGCATCGCCGACAGCCTCTCCATCGGCCCCGAGAACGACATCGGCCCGGCCGATTGGGAGCGTCTGCGGGTGCCCCTCGACGCGGCCGACCTGCCGTGCCGTGTCCCGCGTCTGGCGGCGACGCTCGACCTGCCGGGCCGCGAGGCCGCGCTCGCCGCCCATTACGGGAGGCTGATTGCCACGACGCGCCGTCACGGCAAGCCCACGGCCCTGGCGCAGCCGTTTCCGTACTTCTCGGTCACGCCGCTGATGCTGGAGGACGGCCAGCCGGTCGTTTCCTTCCCCTGGACCGACGACGTGCCGCAGACCGCCGCCTTCCTCAGGGCGCTCGCCGATGCGGGGCCCGACGGCGTGGTCTGGGACGCGATCGACCAGGGCTGGTTCCTGCGCATCCTCGTTCGCGACGGAACACTCTTCATCGCCGAGGGCGATCCGGACGAGGGGGCGGACGTCGTGGTCCACGGCGACGCGGGAGCGGTCGCCGCTCAGGCTGCGGCGGCCTTGGCGCGTCTGAGCGGCCTGCACGCAGGTCTGATCCGGGTGTTCGGGCGCGATTTCTGGTCCTATCACGGCTGACCGCGGCTGGGACGCCGATCTCGTTCGGCCTGAATCACCGGATCAGAAGAACGACCGCACCAACCCGCTGACCAGCAGATTCCAGCCGTCGATCAGGATGAAGAACAGCACCTTGAACGGCAGCGAGATCACCGTCGGCGGCAGCATCATCATGCCCATCGACATCACGATGGTGGAGACGATGATGTCGATGACGAGAAAGGGCAGCACGATCAGGAATCCGATCTCGAAGCCCCGGCGCAGCTCGGAGATCATGAAGGCCGGTATCAGGATGCGCAGGTCGATCTTCTCGCCGGCCTCGGCCTTGGGGAAATTGCGGCTCGCCAAGTCCGTGAAGGTCTGAAGATCCTTCGGGCGCACGTGCTGGGTCATGAATTCGCGGAACGGCTCGACGATCTTGCTGAGGGCCTCCTCCTCGCCGATGCGGTTTTCCTGGAGCGGCTTCACGCCCTCGTTCCAGGCGCGGTCGAAGGTCGGCGCCATCACGTAGAAGGTCATGAACAGGGCGAGCGAGACGAGGAACAGGTTGGCCGGCGTGCTCTGGAGGCCGAGCCCCGAGCGCAGGAACGAGAACGCGACGGCAAAGCGCGTGAAGCTCGTTACCATCACGAGCAGGCCCGGCGCCAGCGACAGCACGGTGAGCAGCGCGACGAGCTGGATGATGCGCCCGGACGCCGCCCCGTTGCCGGGCGGCAGCAGCGCGTCGAGGCCCGGCACGCCGGTGACGCCGCCGGGCGAGGCCCCCTGCGCCATCGCGGCGGAGGCGGTGAGGCCGGCGGCCACTGCAAGGCCGGCGGTGACGAGGATCGCGCGCGCCATCCTCACTGGACCACCAGCGATTCGACGATGAGTTCGCGCACCGCCCCCTTGGTGCGGGTCGCCACGCGCTCGTTGAGGTCTTCGCGCAGGTGCTGCAGGCCGTGCGCGCCCTCGATCTGCGCCATGGAGAGCGTGCGCAGGTAGGCCAGCGCGTCGGCGCGGATCTCGGCCAGGGTCACGTCGGGATTGGGCAGCGCACCGGTCTTGAAGACGACGGAGGATTCGATCCGCACCCAGGAATCGGTCGGCTCGGCGAGGTTGGCCACCACCGATCCGACGCTGCGTAGGGACAGGTCGCCGGTGTAGTTGAGCACCTTCACCGCCTTGCCGGCCTCCTCGCGCTGCTTCAGGTCGACCGACTTCTCGACGGTGCCGAGCAGGTAGACGCCGAGCCCGCCCCCGGTGCCGACGGCGACCAGCGTGACGAGGGCCAGCGCCCCGATCCAGCCCTTGCCGCCCTTCTTGGAGTCCTTGGCGTCCGCCATCTCGATTCTCCTGGGTTCGCTCTCAGCGCTTCGCGGTGAGAGCGGTTCGCCGCATCGGCGGCGGCGCGCGGTCGCGCTTGTCGCGAACGAAGCCGTTCGCGCAGCCGCGCTCGGGGCGCGTCGTCAGAACGGCGCCACGGTCTCGAAGACCCGCTGGCCCAGGCTCGGGCCCTGCACATCGGTGATGCGCCCGCGCCCGCCGTAGGAGATGCGCGCCTCGGCGATCTTGTCGTAGTCGATGGTGTTCTTGCGCGAGATGTCCCGCGGGCGGACGATGCCGGCGACTTCGAGCACGCGGACCTCGTTGTTGACCCGCACTTCCTGCGAGCCCGAGATCAGCACGTTGCCGTTGGGCAGCACCTCGGTGACCACCGCCGCGACGGAGAGGCTGAGCGATTCCTTGCGGTCGATCGAGCCCTGGCCCTTGGTCTCGGTGCCGGAGCGGATGCCGGTATCGGCGGTGGCCGTGTCCTTGAGCGCCGAGACGCCGTAGCCGAAATCGAAGCCGAGGCTGCTCTTCTGGCTGCGGCCGCGCTCGCTCGCGTTGTCGAACTGCGCCTTGTCGTTGATGGCGATGCTGACCGTGATGACGTCGCCGACGTCGCGGGCGCGTGGATCCTGATAGAGCGCGGCGCTCACCGGGCTCCAGGTCGAGTGGTAGCTGTGGCGCGGGCCGAGCGCGCCGAAGGAGGTCGGCAGCGGCTCGCGGGGCGCGTTGAGGCCGGTGCCGATCGGCGTCAGCAGCGGCGGGCGGCCGAGGCGGTCGAGATCGCTCTGGCAGGCGCCGAGCGAGAGGGCCAGCACGGCCGCGGCGGCGGAGGAGGGGCGCATCACGACCTCTGGTTCTTCTTGACGGCCGGAGCGGTCGCATCCTTGCGGCCGGTCTCCGACATCGCACGGGCGAGACCGGCGGCACGGGCCGCCTCCATCTCGGAGAGGATGGCGCTGGCAGCTCTTGCGTTGAGCTTGGTCAGCAGGGCGGCGGCGGCTTCGTCGGGCATGTTGGCGAGCTGGAGCGCCGCCGCGTCGGGCCGCATCTTGGCGTAGACCGCGACCACGCTCTCGTCGGCCTTGGCCAGGAACTCGTTGCGGCGCTTGAGCCACGCCTCGTACTCGGCCCGCTTCTCTTCGAGCAGCTTGATGCGCTCCTCGACCTGCCGCTCCATGGTCGCGAGCTGCTCCTTCTGCCACGCGAAGCGGGCATCGGCGGCGGCATCCGCGATGTTGGCGCAGTAGCCGGACTTGGCCGGCTCCTTGGCGACGAAGTCCTGGGCCGAGACCTCCTTCGGCGCGTCGCGGACGGCGAGCGCCCGCATCGCGGCATCCTTGGCCGGGTCGGCATGGTCGCCGCCGGCCGCGAGCGCCGGCGCGGCCGCGAGACATAAGAAGAGTGCGATCGCGCATCTCAGGCGGGGTCCGGATGCGGGCGCACGGTCGACGCGGATCCCCTCTCCCCGCGCGCGGGGAGAGGGCTGCGTCTCCCCCTTGTCGGGGAGCGCAGCAAGGCGGCAGCCGATGGTGAGGGGGCGGTGCCGGAGGAGCCCCGTCCGGGGATACCCCCTCACCGCCGCTGCGGCTTCGCCTTCGCTTCCCGCAGGCACGACAAGGTGCCTGCGGGCCTCTCCCCGCCTGGCGGGGAGAGGGGGAGCGGCGGCGGCCGGATCGATTCGAGACCCGATCATTGCACCACAAGCTCCGCCTGGAGGGCGCCGGCGGTCTTCACCGCCTGCAGGATCGCGATGATGTCGGTGGGCTTCAGCCCGACCTGATTGAGCCCGCGCACCAGCGTCTGGAGATCGGACCCGCCGAGGATGGCGAGCTTGCCGCGCTCCTCCCGCGCCGACACCTCCGTGCGCGGCACCACCGTGGTCTGGCCATTGGAGAAGGGTTCGGGCTGCGACACTTCCGGCGCCTCGGTGACCCGCACCGTGAGGTTGCCGTGGGTGACCGCGACGGTGGAGATCGTCACGTTGCGCCCGATCACGACGGTGCCGGTGCGCTGGTCCACGACGACGCGGGCCGGCGTGTCGGGCTGGATCGTCAGGTCGCCGATCTGCGCCACGAGCCGGGTCTGGGCCATCTGGCGCCCGCGCATCACCACCACCGCGCGCTGGTCCCGCGCGCTGGCGATGCGACGGCCGAAGGCGCCGAGCGACCACGCGTTGATCGCGTCGGCGATCTGGGTCGCGGTCTTGAAGTCGGGGTTCTTCAGCTCGAACACGAGTTCGGGCAGATCGCGGAAGGTGCCGGGCACCTCGCGCTCGATCATCGCGCCGTTGGGGATGCGGCCCGCCGTCGGCACCCCTTGCGTCAACTGCTCGGCCTGGCCCTGCACCGAGAAGCCGGAGACCGCGAGCGGCCCTTGCGCCGCCGCGTAGACGAGGCCGTCGCCGCCGGTGAGCGAGGTCATCAGGAGGGTGCCGCCGCGCAGCGATGTGGCGTCGCCCATGGATGTCACGGTGACGTCGATGCGCGAGCCGGTGCCGGTATAGGGCGGCAGGTCGGCGGTCACCATCACGGCGGCGATGTTACGGGTGCGCAGGCGGGCGTCGCGCACGTTGATGCCGAGCCGGTCGAGCAGCGATTGCAGCGATTGCTCGGTGAACTGCGCGTTGCGCAGGGTGTCGCCGGTGCCCTGGAGCCCGGTGACGAGGCCGTAGCCGAAGAGCTGGTTGTCGCGCACGCCCTTGAGCGTGGCGATGTCCTTGATGCGGGTGCCGCCCGCCCGGGCCGAACCCGTCATCGCGGCAAAGCCGAGGCCGGTGAGCAGGCCGAGCAGCACCGCGAGGATCAGACGGCGATGCATTGGCTGCATTGCCGTCTGCCCGCGCGACGGCGCGGCGGCGGGCGTCCGCCGGGCGTGGCGATCACGACCGAAGGTCGGGATCGCTGCCAAGAGGTACGAGCCCCGGCGGGTCATTGCGCGCCGATCCGGATGCGGCCGTCGGCCATTACCGTGCCGAGGATGATGCGGTTGGTGTCGGTGTTGCGCACGCGGATCGTCTCGCCGAGGCCGCCGTTCTGGAGCGGCGCCCCGACCGCGGTGATGACGAGGCCGTTCTCCTCGAAGATCATCTGCGTCGGCGCGCCCCGGCTCACGAGGCGGGGATCGTCTACGGCGTTGACCGGCACCGGCTCGCCCGGCAGCAGCATCCGCCGCGCGACCCGGCCGGCGATCGCCGCCGAGGCATCGATGACGGCCGTGCGCGCCCGGTAGGTCGCGGGATAGGCCTGCATCCGAAGCATCGATTCCTTGATCGTATCGCCGGGATAGATCGTGACGGTCGGCACCGGCAGCATGAGTTCGGCATTCGCCATGCCCTCGACGGCCTGCGCCAGAGCGATGGGTTGCGCCGAACCGGCCGCGAGGGCGGCGAGCACGAGGCCGCGGACGAAGGTCTTGCGGGGCATGGGGGATCGCGCCGAAGGAGGAGGGGAGGCCGCGGGAGAGAGCTCCGCGCGTGTCAGCGGATGCCCTTGGAGACCGTTCCGGCCATCTCGTCGGCGGCCTGAATCACCTTCGAGTTCATCTCGAAGGCGCGCTGGGCCGTGATGAGGCTGGTGATCTCCTTCACCGGATCGACGTTGGAGCCTTCGAGATAGCCCTGCTGCAGCTTGCCGTAGCTCACGTCGCCGGGGTTGCCGACCACCGGCGCGCCGGAGGCCGGGGTCTCGCGGTAGAGGCCGTTGCCGAGCGGTTCGAGGCCGGAATCGTTGGCGAAGTTGGCAAGCGTCAACTGGCCGACGTTCTGTAGCGCAACCTGCCCGTCGATCTTGGCGAAGACCTGACCGGACTCGTTGATCGTTACCTGCGTGGTGTTCTGCGGAATCAGGATCGCCGGATCGACGGCGTAGCCTTCCATGGTCACGAGCTGGCCGGCGTTGTTCTTGTTGAACGAGCCGGCGCGGGTGTAGTTGATCTCGCCCGCCGGGCTGGTGATCTGGAAGTAGCCGCGCCCGTTCACCGCCAGATCGAGCTGGTTGCCGGTGTTGGCGAGCGACCCCTGCCGGTGCAGGTTGCGGATCGCGGCGGCGCGCACGCCGAGGCCCAGCATCGCGCCCTCCGGCACCGCCTCCTGGCCCGCTTGGTTCGGCACGCCCTGCTGCCGCTCGGCCTGGTAGAGCAGATCGGTGAATTCGGCCCGCGCGCCCTTGAACCCGGTGGTGTTCAGGTTGGCGATGTTGTTGGCGATGACTTCGAGGTTGAGCTGCTGGGCGGACATGCCCGTGGCGGCGATGGCGAGCGCGCGCATGGCGTCTGGCTTCCTTGAATGGCCGATCAGATCGGCATGCGGCTGAGTTCGAGGTAGGCGGCGACCACCTTGTCGCGGATCGCCACCACGGTCTGGAGGCTCTGCTCGGCGGACATCACCGCCTCGACCACCTGCTGGGCGGTGGCCTTGCCCTGGATGCCGGAGATCGCCGTGGCCTCGCCGCTGCGCAGCGCATCGCGGGCGCTCGACGCGACCTGGGCCATCACGTCACCGAAATCGGTGGGCGCCGTCGGGGCGGGCCCGGCGATGCCCGAGAGGGCGGCCGGGCTGAACACGGCCTTCTGGGTCGGCGCGGCCCCGGCGAAGGAGGTGCCGGCGACCTTGTCGAAGGCGGCGAGCGAGTTGAGGGCTTCGATCATCGCGGGCGGCTCTTCAGGACTTCAAGAGATCGATGACGCTGGCGACCATGGCCCGGGCCTGTTTGATGACCTGGAGGTTCGCCTCGTAGGATCGGTTGGCCTCGCGCATGTCGGCCATCTCGACGAGCATGTTCACGTTGGGCAGCTTGACGTTGCCGTTCGCATCGGCCGCCGGGCTGGCGGGGTCGTGCTCGGTGCGGAACGGGGCGTCGTCGGTGCCGATCTCGCGCAGGCGCACCGAGGCGATGCCCGCCGCCCGATCGAGTTCGGCCCGGAACGTCACCGTCTTGCGGGCATAGGGGTCGGCGCCCGGCGTCGCGCCGGTCGATTGCGCGTTGGCGAGGTTCTCGGAGACGACCCGCATGCGCAGCGACTGCGCTTCGAGGCCGGCGCTCGCGAGCCGCGAGGCGGAGAGCAGGGGATCGATCATGCACCGCCCCTCACCGCGGCCATCAGCATGCGGTGGAACGACTTCACCACCGCCGTGTCGAGGTTGTGCTGGCGCGAGACGTCGCCGGCCTTGAGCATCTCCTGCTCCAGGCTGACCGCGCTCGACGATTGCAGCACTTCCCAGGTCTCGGCGGACTTGGCCTCGCGCACGGGAATGCGGTTTCCCTGCGTCTCCATGTGGCTCGTGGCGGTCGAGGCCATGTCGAGCCCGGTCCTGGCCAGAACCTGGGCGAAAGGCACGACGTCTCGCGCCTTGTAGCCGGGGGTGTTCGCGTTCGCGACGTTTCCGGCGATGGTGGCCTGCCGCGTCGCGAGGTGGCGCGCGTGCTGCGAGGCGAGGTCGAACAGGTAGACGCCCGTCGTCATGGCAACGCCCCCATCCCAAGGGCCTCTGGAGAAACGCGGGATGCCGGCGCACCCGGACGGTGGAGCCCGCGTCGGATGGGAGGTTTAGGTAGGCAATCTTGCACGAGGCTGGCTCGCGCCTTGACACGGCCGATCCCCGAGGTAGCGCCTGCGGGTGATGGACCAGATCGATGAGCGGGCCGCTGCGGCCGTCTCCGACGGCGAGGGCGCAGCGGCCCGGCTGCCGGCCGCTTCACGCTATGCCGGGGGCGCCGGGCCGGGCGGACGCGAGGGGCTGCACCGCATCGCGCCCAACAACCGCTTCGCGCGGGTAGCGTTGAACTTTTCCGGTCTGTCACCCGGCACCTGGGCCTGCCTCCAATTCGGTCTGGCCTTCGATGCGGACGAGGCGGCGGCCCTGGCCGTCGATGCCGCCGCGGCCGGCTTCGACTTCCTGGCGGCGGACGGCTCCAGCCTCGATCTCGATCATGTGCCGGGGCTGGCCCGCAGCCTGCTCGATCCGCATGTCGCCTGGATTCCGGGGCCGGCCCTCCTCGGTGCGGAGCCGTTCCGCATCGCCTTCCGCGTGCCCGATCAGGCGACCGGCGTCAGCGTCACCCTGCGCTCGTGGCGCAACACCCGCGACGTCACCGTGGCCGACCCCGTGCTGCGCCTCGGCGAACCCGATCCGGCGCCGGCGCCGCGTCGGCGTACGCTATCCGGCGAGGGGCTGCATTTCGACTACGCGCTTGCCGAGGACGTCGCCCTGGTGCTGCGCGGCCAGATCTTCGCCGCGCGGGCCGACGATCATGCCGCCCGGGTGCGGCTCGTCTACCGTGACGCGGCGGGCGCGGAGATCGCGCCGCCCTACGCCAACGCCGTCTCCGTGCCGGGCCTCGGTGCGGTCATCAACCTCTCGGCCCAGCCGCAGGCGCGCCGCTTCACCCTGACCCTGCGTCCGCCGCCCGGTGCCGCCAAGGTCGCGCTCGATTTCGGCGTGTGGGAGGATGCGCAGACCGCCGCGGAGAGCGAGTTGATCGGTCTGCCCGAACTCGCGCTCGAAGACGATTTCCGCCTCGAAAGCCTCTGCGACGACGACATCCTCGATGCGCCGGCCTTCCTCGCCCGCCTCGCCGACCGGCTCGGCCTGCCCGAAGGCGTGCCCGCGTCGTGGCGGGCGGGTTCCGATACGGGCGCTGCGCCGATCCTCGCCCAGGCCCGCGAGCGGCGCGCCGGGCCGGATCGGAGTGCGCGGATCGAAGGCGAGAGCGTCGTCCTTGCTCTGGCCGGCCTGCCCGATTGGACGTTGCCGCAAGCGCCGGATTGGCGCGAGGATCCGTTCCGCTCGGTGGCGTGGCGCCTCGCCTATCAGTCGCTGGCCTGGCTGCTGCCGCTCGCAGCCCTTCCGGACGGAGCAGCCCGCGCCCGGACGATCGCCGCGGCTTGGTCGCGGTGCAATCCGTGGAGTCAGCCGGCGGACGGCCTGAGCCTGCACCCGGCGGCTCTGGCGCCACGCGGCGACGTGCTGGCGAGCCTGCTCGCGGGCGGCGATGAGCCCGCCCGCGCCGAGATTGCCGCGGAGGCCGCGCGGCAGGGCTTCGCGCTCGCCGAGATCGTCGGGCAGAACACCCTCGCGCGGGCTCTGCACGGGATCCAGGCGGCGGCGGCTCTGCTTGCCGTCGCGCGGGCGCTGCCCGGCTTCGCCTTCGCCCCTCACTGGGATTCTCTGGCGCGCGACAGCCTCACCCACGGCTTCGATGCGCTGCTGTCGGAGGCGGGCGCGTTCACCGATGCCGCCCCGATGCGGCGCCTCGATCTCCTGAGCCACGGACAGGCGATCGCGGATGCGCTCGGCGAGACCGAGCCCGGCCCGACGATCCGCCGCCGCGTCGACGCGGCTTTGCCCGGCCTCGCCGGACTGATCGATCGCGGCGGACGGCTGCCGCCCTTCGGCGATGCCCCCGCCGGCCTCGACCACGCCGCCTGGATCGCTCGACTCTCCTCGCTGGGCCCTTCTCAGGGCTACGACCTCGTCGCGGAGCGCGACGCGGCGCCCGTTCCCGAGGGTCGCACCGCCGGCATATTGGCGCTCCGCCACGATGGGATGGAGCAGGGCTGGGGCCATTTCGCCCTCACCCACGCCGTGCAATCACCGCACGGGCATCGCGACTGCACCTCCTTCACCTTCGCCACCGGCTCGCGCCGCTGGATCGTGGAGGGGGGCGGTGCCGAGGGCGTCGAGGTCGGCCCGGCGCGCCACTACCTGCTCTCGCCCCGCGCTCACAACGTCGCCATCCCCGACGGGTGCGAGCCGGTCGCCGGTTCGGGGAGGTTGGATGCACGCTTCACGCTCGACGGTGCCCAGGTCCTGACGGTTTCCACCACCGTGCACGGGCCCGACTACGCCCACGCGCGCCTCTTCCTCGTACTCGACGACCTGAGGGGGATGGCCGTGATCGACCGATTCGCGCGGGTGGGGCCATCGCTGTCGTTCGAGGGGTTGCTGCATCTGCCCCCCGACGCCCTTGTCGCGCTTTCCAGCCCCCGTCGGGCGCTCGCCCAGCAGGAGGGGCGGCGGCTCGAATTCTTCGCGATTCCGCTGAAGGGGCAGGCGGGCGGGTTGGAGGTCGCCATCGGCCGCAGCGACCGGCCGCACGCGATGCAAGGATTTTGCGCGACGGGAACGGGCGGGCTGAGGCCGGCGCCGGTGCTGCGCTACGCGTTCACCGGCCGCGACACGGTCTGCGGCGGTGTCATCGTCGCCGCGGATGCTGAGGCGGAGCAGCGGCTGGTGCGTCTGCTCGCCGACGGCGCGGTGCGGCGGTGGGTGGAGGGATAAGTGCAGGCTGGATGCGCCGGCACTCGGGAGTTGCCAGGGTTCAGAACCCGGCGCCGATGACGGCGACTGCGCGGTCGATCGACAGGTAGAACACGCCGAAGGCCACCATCGCCGCGGCGGCGAATTCGAGGGTCTGGTTCGGCAGGGTCTGGAAGCGGCGCATGGTCTCGCGGCCGAAATAGGCGGAGGCCCAGGCCAGGGTCAGGACCGCCGGCATCACGAACAGGTAGGAGAGCGTGCTCTCGATCCGCATCGGATCGGTCGGGTCGATCAGCGCGCGGATGTTGCGCACCCAAGGCGCGGAAGCCGCCGCGTAGAGCGTCGTCAGCCACGCGAGGCCGACCGCCACGCCGAGGTGGAAGGTGAACAGGCGATGCAGGCGCGAGAAGTCGTCGCGCGCGTCGTCGAGCGTCATCCGGCAAGCCCCCAATGTGTCCGGCCGCTGATTCTTGTCCGATCCGGCCATGAACCAGGGGATGGGGGGCAAGGTTGGATTTTTTGTGACGCTGCTGGGAACGGCGGCGCTGGGCCGCCGTTTCAGCCTGTTACGCCGCCGTCTCGGGCCGGTTCTCGCGCATCAGCTTCACGAAGCGCTCGAAGAGATAGTGGCTGTCACGCGGGCCCGGAGAGGCTTCCGGGTGGTGCTGCACCGAGAAGGCCGGGCGGTCGGTCAGTGACAGCCCGCAATTCGATCCGTCGAACAGCGAGACATGGGTCTCGACCGCGGTCTCGGGCAGGCTTTTCGGATCGACCGCGAAGCCGTGGTTCATCGAGACGATCTCGACCTTGCCGGTGGTGTGGTCCTTCACCGGGTGATTCGCGCCGTGATGGCCCTGACCCATCTTCACCGTGCGCCCGCCGAGCGCGAGGCCCATGAGCTGGTGGCCGAGGCAGATGCCGAAGGTCGGCACCCGCTCATCCAAGAGCTTGCGGATCACCGGCACGGCGTACTCGCCGGTCGCGGCCGGGTCACCGGGGCCGTTGGAGAGGAACACGCCGTCCGGCTTCAAGGCCAGGATGTCCTCGGCCTTGGTCGTGGCCGGCACCACCGTCACGTCGCAGCCGGCTTCCGCGAGCAGGCGCAGGATGTTGCGCTTCACGCCATAATCGATGGCGACGACCTTCAAGCCCTGGCCCGGCGCCCGCGAGCCGTAGCCGCCCTTCACCGCCCAGACGGTCTCGGTCCAGGCCGTGGTCTCGCGGGAGGTCACCGGCGGCACGAGGTCGAGACCTTCCATCGGCGCGAGCGCCGCCGCGCGGCGTTGAAGCGCCTCGCGGTCGAAGTTGCCCTCGGGATCGTTGGCGATCACGGCGTTGGGCATGCCGCGGTCCCGGATCAGCGCCGTCAGCGCCCGCGTGTCGATCCCGGTGATGCCGACGATGCCGCGGGCCTTGAGCCAGCCGTCGAGATGCGAGGAGGAGCGCCAGTTCGACGGCTTGGTGACGGCCGAGGCGATCACCGCCCCGCGCACGCCGGACGCCGGCGCCGCTTCGAGGCTCTCCAGATCCTCGTCGTTGGTGCCGACATTGCCGATATGCGGGAAGGTGAAGGTCACGATCTGCCCGGCATAGGACGGGTCGGTCAGGATCTCCTGATAGCCTGTCATCGCCGTGTTGAAGCAGACCTCGCCGTCGGCCGCACCGGTCTGGCCGATGCCGAAGCCTTCGAGCACGGTGCCGTCGGCCAGCACGAGCAGGGCCGTCACCAGCGGTTCGCTCCAGGGCTCGGGTGCCTTGGGTTCCGGGTTCGTGCGCGCGGGATCGGCGCGCAGGGTCGCGGGTTCGTCTTGCAGCATGGGTCCGATCCGGCTTATGTCCGCCGCCTCGCGCGGCCGCTCATTCGGGCCGCGGGGCAAGGCGATATCTCTGCGGGGCTCATAGCGAGCCGGCCGCGCCCGGGTCAATCTGGGCGCGGACTCAGCCGTGCGCAATGCCCTGGACGGATCAGACGTCCGCATCGAAACAGCCGACGGGAGTCATAGCACCATGCTGCGCGAGCGCATCACCGCCGAAATGAAAGCGGCCATGAAGGCCGGCGAGAAGCAGAAGCTCTCGACCGTGCGCATGATTCAGGCCGCACTCAAGGATCGCGACATCGCCGCTCGCGGCGAGGGTAAGGCTGAGACGAGCGAGGACGAAATCCTCGCGCTCCTCCAGAAGATGATCAAGCAGCGCCAGGAGGCCGCGGGCGTCTACGACCAGGGCGGCCGGCCCGAACTCGCCGAGAGCGAGCGTGCGGAAGCCGAGATCATCCAGACCTTCCTGCCGCAGCAGCTGGACGAGGCCGAGACCCGTACGGCGATCGCCGACGCCATCGCCGAGACCGGCGCCGAGAGCCCGAAGGACATGGGCAAGGTGATCGCCGCGCTGAAGGGCAAGTATACCGGCCGGATGGATTTCGGCCGTGCGAGCGCGCTGGTGAAGGACGCGCTGGCGGGCAAGTAGCCTTCCCCGTCACGCCGGCCCGGCATCGATCCGCATGCGGAAGATCGCGTAGGGCGGCTCCTGCCGGTCGGTGCCGCCGTTATGCTCCGGGCGGCGGTTGGCCTGGGCGGACGACAGGTAGAGCCAGCCGTCCGCCGTGATCCAGAACGTGTCCGGCCAGATCAGGCGCGGATCGGTGGCGATGACCTCGATCCGCCCATCCGGGTCGCGCCGGCCGATGCCGTTGAATTCCTGCAGGCTGAGGTAAACCCGGTCGCGCGAATCGGCGGCGAGCCCGCCGGTCAGGCCCTTCTCGCCGAGATCCCTCACCGTGTCCGCCACCGCGGCGTCGTCCTTGCCGGCATCGAGCAGGGCGGCGGTCTCAACCGCGTAGAGGCGGCGGCTCATCAGCGGCGTGTAGTAGAGCCGCGCACCGTCCGGGCTCAGCGCGATGCCGTTGGCGCCGCCCTTGATCGGGCTCGTCGTGCCGTCGGGCTCGCGCTTCAGCAGCACCCGGCCTTCGACGATCTTGAGGATGTCGGGCACCGATCGCGTGCTGGCATGCTCCGCGAGCCGCCGCACCGCGCGCCCGTTTGCCAAATCAACGGCGATCAGAGCGCCCGCGCCGGTCTGGCCCTGATCGGTGATGTAAGCCGCCTCGCGCCCCGGCCGGATATCGACCCGCAGGTCATTGAGCGAGGAGGTTTCTGTCACGACCGATTGCAGCGGAATCGTGCGCAGGATCCCGTTCGTGGCCGGATCGATGCATACGAGCTTGGCCGCCCCCGGTACCGGTTCGCCCGACGAGGCCATCAGCCCGGCATCGAGCAGCCAGAGGCGATTTTGCCGGTCGAACACGCCGTTAGGGACGTGGAACAGCGTCTCGGCCGGCCGCGCCGGATCGGGCCGGTTCGCCGCTTCGCTCGGATAGGGCACGACCCGCCCGTCCGGAAACACCTCGCCGGCCGTGAACACCGTCTTCTCGTCGAAGCGCGGCATGAACAGGAACATCCGGCCGTCGGCGGAGAGCGTCAGCCCGGTCGGCGTCGTCGGTGCCTGCGCGGCCACCACGAGGTCCAAGGTCCCGACCGGCCCGGTCGCCGCTTGAGCGTGGGCCGGCCTCGCCGCCATCGTACGTGCGGCGGCCAAAGCCGCGGTGCCGGCGAGCAGCGTGCGCCGCGCGAAGCGAATCGTCATGGGCGGCTCCCCCCTGAGCCGGTCGCGGCGCCGCGCACCTTGGTCTCGACGGCGAGCACCCGCTTGCCCGCGCAGAGAAACAGTCGCCGCCCGTCCGGCCCGCCGAAGGCAAGGTTGGCGCAGGGGCCCTCGGTCGGGATGTGTCCGACCGGGTGGCCGTCGGCCGACCAGATCCGTACGCCGTCACCCGTGCCAGCATAGACCCGTCCGTCGGTATCGACCTTCACCCCGTCCGGGACACCCTTCGAGACGGTTGCGAAGACGCGCTCGTTCGAAAGCTGTCCGTCCGCGACGTCGAAGGCGCGGATCTCACCGGCCGCCCCTTCGCGGGTGCCCGACTCGCAGATGTAGAGAATGCGCTCGTCGGGCGAGAAGGCGAGCCCGTTGGGCTGCACGAACCGATCCGTGGCGACGGCGAGCGACCCGTCGGGGGTGAGGCGGAAGACGAAGCGGCCCTTCTGCTCGGACGGGCGCGGCTTGCCCTCTTCGGCCTGATCAATGCCGTAGGTGGGATCGGTGAACCAGATCGCGCCTTCGCGGGCGACCACGACGTCGTTGGGCGCATTGAGCCGTCCACCGTCGTAACGGTCCGCCAGCACGGTGATAGCGCCGTCGGTCTCCCGCCGCACGATTCGCGAGGTACGGTGCTCGCAGGTGACGAGGCGGCCCTGCGTATCGAGGGTGTTGCCGTTGGCGTTGTTGGAGGGCTCGCGAAACACGTCCGCGCGGCCACCCTCGCGGATCAGCATCATCCGGTTGCGCCGCACGTCGCTGAAGATCAGGCCGCCGAGGGACGGCGCCCAGACCGGCCCCTCGCACCATTCACCCTCGTCATACAGCGTTTCCACGCGGGCCGAGGGATCGAGCACTGCCGAGAGATCGTCGGCGGCGCGCGCCCGGGAGGCGAGCGCGCCGAACAGGGCGAGGCCGAGGAGCGGGCGGCGTCCGATGCCGCGGCGGGTGAGCGAGGGCGATTCCGTCATCGGGCGAAAAACGCATCGCCCCGGCGAAAGCTCCGCGCGATCGGCTTTAAGACTCCGGCAGGTCCGCCGCGCTAGACTGCCTGCCGCAAGGCCGGTCCTGAACGTCCACGCGATCCGCTTCCAGCAGAGTCACCGTGCGCTACCCGCCCCACATCCTCGAAGAGATCCGTGCCCGCGTGCCCACCTCCGAGGTGGTCGGCCGGCGCGTGCGGCTGAAGAAGGCCGGCCGCGAGTGGCGCGGCCTGTCGCCGTTCAATTCGGAGAAGACGCCCTCGTTCTACGTGAACGACCAGAAGCAGTTCTACCACTGCTTCTCCTCCGGCAAGCACGGCGACATCTTCAAATTCGTCATGGAAACGGAAGGCTTGAGCTTCCCCGAGGCGGTCGAGCGGCTGGCCGGCGAGGCGGGCGTCCCCCTGCCGAAGATGACGGTGGAGAACGAGCAGGCCGAGGAGCGGCGCAAGGGCGCCCTCGAAGTCATGGAACTGGCCGCCGCCTACTTCGAGGAGCAGTTGCGGGGGCCGGCGGGCGGGGAGGCGCGGGCCTATCTCGACCGACGGGCCCTGGGCGAGGCGACGCGCAAGACGTTCCGGCTCGGCTATTCCCTGCCCGGTCGCTACGCCCTGCGCGATTTCCTCGCGGGCAAGGGGGTCGACCGCGACCTGATGCTGGAACTCGGGCTGCTCGCGGCGCCCGAGGGGGTGAACGTCCCCTACGACAAGTTCCGCGACCGGATCATGTTTCCGATCCTCGACGTCCGCGGCCGCGTCGTCGCCTTCGGCGGCAGGGCGATGCAAGCCGAGGCCAAGGCGAAGTACATGAACTCGCCGGAGACGCCGCTCTTCCACAAGGGGCGGATGCTCTACAACCTCCATGCCGCCCGCAAGAGCGCGCACGACCGGAGCCGGATCGTCGCGGTGGAGGGCTATGTCGACGTCATCGCCATGACGCTGGCCGGCTA
Source organism: Methylobacterium sp. J-043 (assembly GCF_022829505.1). Taxonomy (NCBI): domain Bacteria; kingdom Pseudomonadati; phylum Pseudomonadota; class Alphaproteobacteria; order Hyphomicrobiales; family Methylobacteriaceae; genus Methylobacterium; species Methylobacterium sp. J-043. The sequence continues at coordinate 87,484 of NZ_JAKSYB010000061.1, forward strand.
CCCCGAGACGGTGGCGCCGCTCGGCACGGCGCTGACCGAGGATCAGCTCGCCCTGCTCTGGCGCCATGCCGACGAGCCGATTCTGTGCTTCGACGGTGACGGGGCGGGCCAGCGCGCCGCCTTCCGCGCGCTCGACGTAGCCCTGCCGATGCTGGAGCCCGGCAAGTCCCTGCGCATCGCGATGTTGCCCCAGGGGCAGGACCCCGACGACCTGATGCGCTCCGGCGGTCCCCCGGCGATCGAGGCGGTGCTCTCGGCCGCGCGACCGCTCGTCGAGATGCTGTGGGCGCGCGAGGCCGAGGCGGCGACCCTCGAGACGCCGGAGCGCCGGGCCGGACTCGCCCGAACCCTGCGGGAGGCGGTGGCCGGCATTCGCGACGAGACCGTGCGCCGCTTCTATCGCGACGATATCGAGGGGCGGCTGCGGGGCCTGTCCGGCGGGGCTAGTGGCGGCTTTTCCGGCGGACGCACCGAGCGCGCGGCCGGCGGCCGTCCGGCGAGCCCGCGCGGCGCCCCGTTCCAGCGCCGGCCCCGCCCCGGCGATCCGCCGCCGTCGCCCCGCATCACCACGGGCTTCAACCCGCTGCTGAAGACGGCGGCCCCCATGCCGGCGGCGGGCGGGCGGGCGGCCAAGCGCGAGGCGATGATCGTCATGAGCCTGCTCGCGCACCCGGAGTTGCTCGGGATCGAGGAGGAGGCGCTCGCCGCCCTCGAACTGATGAACCCGGATGCCTGCGCGCTGCGCACTCTCCTGCTCGACCGGGCGGCGGAGGCCGGCACCCCGGAAGCCGAATTGATGGAGGCGCGGCTGCGTCGTGCGGGGCTGGAAGAGGCCCATGCCCGATTGCTCGCCCTGGTCAGCTCCGGCGACCGCTGGACGCTCGATCCGAACGCCGACCCGCAGCGTCTCGAACAGACCCTGCATCAGGCCGTGATCTTGCACCGGCAGACGGGAGCGCTACATAGCGAACTTCACCAAGCTGAAAGAGATCTTGCCGAGGACGGATCCGAGGCCAATTTCGCGTGGCTATGCGATGTGCAACAGCAATTGGCAGTGATCGCTGCGGCCGAGGCGGAAGCGGAGGTCTCTCATGAGGAATGAATTCGCGTCGGCGTGACCGTAGGGTGACGGCGGCGAGGGGCCGATTTGGTTAACGGTCGGTCAACGCACGGCAAGTTAAAGCGGATGCAACGAGAATCGGCGCGGGCACTCGACAAGCGCGCCATTCCAAGACATTGCGACGGGTCTTTCGCGGAGCGCGGGCTCAGCCTGCGGCGCCGCCACGAGAACAATAGGCTGAGCATGGCAACGAAGGCAACCGAGCGGGACGATGCGGACGCCGCCCAGGATCAACCGACGGACGGCCCGCTCCTTGACCTGACGGATGCCGCCGTCAAGCGGATGGTCAAGCTCGCGAAGAAGCGCGGTTACGTCACCTACGAAGAGATCAACGAGGTCCTCCCGGACGGTCAGGTCGACGGCGACCAGATCGAGGACGTTCTCGCGCAGCTCGACGACATGGGCATCCGTGTGGTCGAGGCGGAGGAATCCGAAGAGGCCGCGCCCGAGGCCAAGGCCAACGGCGAAGCCTCCGAGGAGGAGGAGAGCGCCGAGGGCGGCGAGGTCGCCGAGACCTCTGGCACCCGTGCTGTCGCGGTCGCGACCCCCACCACCCGCGAGCCGACCGACCGAACGGACGATCCCGTGCGGATGTACCTGCGCGAGATGGGCTCGGTGGAGCTGCTCTCGCGCGAGGGCGAGATCGCGATCGCCAAGCGCATCGAGGCCGGTCGCGAGGCGATGATCGCTGGCCTCTGCGAGAGCCCGCTGACCTTCCAGGCCATCATCATCTGGCGCGACGAACTCGTCGACGGCAAGGTGCTGCTGCGCGACATCATCGACCTCGAAGCCACCTATGCCGGCCCCGACGCCCGCGGCGCGCCGCAGGAGGCGGAGAGCGAGAACGAGGAGTCGGAGGACGCCGAAGGCGCCGTCCCGCCGGAAGGCGGCGACGACGAGGACGACATGGAGAACAACGTGTCGCTCGCGGCCATGGAGGCCGAGATCAAGCCGCGCGTTCTCGAAACCTTCGACAACATCGCCTCGAACTACCGCAAGCTGCGCAAGCTCCAGAACGAGGAGACGGAGCTAAAGGCCGGCGGCGGCACGGTCACCTCCGCGCAGACCAAGAAGCAGGCCGAGCTGAAGGACATCGTCGTCACCGACGTGAAGTCGCTCTCGCTCAACGCCAACCGCATCGAGGCGCTGGTCGAGCAGCTCTACGACATCAACAAGCGCCTCATTTCGCATGAGGGCCGCCTGATGCGCGCCGCCGAGCATCACGGCGTCGCCCGCGACGAGTTCCTGCGCCACTACCAGGGCTACGAACTCGACCCGAACTGGATGGACCGCGTCGCCACCCTCGGCGGCCGGGGCTGGAAGAACTTCGTCGAGCGCGGCGGCCGGCAGGTCGCGGACCTGCGCGAGCAGATCCTGACGCTCGCCTCCGAGACCGGCCTTCAGATCGGCGAATACCGCAAGATCGTCGCGATGGTGCAGAAGGGCGAGCGCGAGGCTCGTCAGGCGAAGAAGGAGATGATCGAGGCCAACCTCCGCCTCGTGATCTCGATCGCCAAGAAGTACACCAACCGCGGCCTGCAGTTCCTGGATCTGATCCAGGAGGGCAATATCGGCCTGATGAAGGCGGTCGATAAGTTCGAGTACCGCCGCGGTTACAAGTTCTCGACCTACGCCACGTGGTGGATCCGGCAGGCGATCACCCGCTCGATCGCCGATCAGGCGCGCACGATCCGCATTCCGGTGCACATGATCGAGACGATCAACAAGATCGTCCGCACGTCGCGCCAGATGCTGCACGAGATCGGCCGCGAGCCGACTCCGGAGGAGCTGGCCGAGAAGCTGGCCATGCCGCTGGAGAAAGTGCGCAAGGTCCTGAAGATCGCCAAGGAGCCGATCTCCCTCGAAACGCCGATCGGCGACGAGGAGGATTCGCATCTCGGCGACTTCATCGAGGACAAGAACGTCGTCCTACCGATCGACGCGGCGATCCAGTCGAACCTGCGCGAGACCACGACCCGCGTGCTCGCCTCGCTGACGCCGCGCGAGGAGCGCGTTCTGCGCATGCGCTTCGGCATCGGCATGAACACAGACCACACTCTCGAAGAGGTGGGTCAGCAGTTCTCGGTGACCCGCGAGCGCATCCGTCAGATCGAAGCGAAGGCCCTGCGCAAGCTCAAGCATCCGAGCCGGTCGCGGAAGCTGCGAAGCTTCCTCGACAACTGATCCGGACGCTGAACCGGCCGCCCCTCGGGGCGGCCGTTTTCGTTTGACACGGATTCAGAGTGATCGCCCGGGATTTTGCCCCCTCCGTCATCGCGAGGCGGAGCTGAAGCGAGCCAGGGCGCGACTTCGCCGGATCGTGCGGAGCCCTGGATTGCCACGGCTTCGTCTCGCAAAGACAGTGAAGATCCTGAGGCGATAAACCGTATCAGACCGGGCGCCGCCGAGCCGGTCGCCAAGCGCGGCGCGCGAGCAGGGCGGCCAGGGTCCCCGCTACGCCGACGGGCGCGTAGACGGCCAGGAGGGCGAGCCCGAGGCTGGCCTCCCCGAACAGGTGGTCGCTGAGAAGACCGACTAGAAGCGGCCCGAGGCCGAACCCCGCCAAGTTGACGGTTGCGAGGAAGAGGGCGTTGACCCGGCCGCGCAGCCGCTGCGGGGTCAAGATCTGTATGCCTGCCAAGCCGGGTGGACTGGTGAAGCCGAGCAGCGCGACGAGGCCGGCGAACCCGATAAGCGAGAGGGACAGGTCGGGGCTCAAACTCGCGAACGCCGTCATCGGCACGGCCAGGATCAGCCCCACCGCCAGAAGCAGCGGCGCGGCATCCGCGTGCCCGGCGCCGCGCAGCCGGTCCAGGGCCAGCCCGCCCGCGAAATGGCCGAGCGGCGCGGCGATCAGCACGAGGAGGCCGAGGCGCAGGCCGCTCTCCGCCGGGGTGAGGCCGAAGGCGCGGACATAGAAGGTCGGCGCCCAGGCGGTGAGGGTCTGCGTCATGAGAACCGCGGCCGTGGCGGCGGCGACGTGCGGCAGGTACGCCTTCCGCCGCCGCGCGATCCAGGCCAGGGCGCTGCGAAGCGACGGTTCGCGGCGTCTGCGCGACGCCTGTGCCGAAGCGGTGGCCCGCGGGGTCGGCCGGATGCGGAGCACCAGGATTGCGAGGGCAAGGTTCGGCAGCGCCGCGAGGACGAGCAGAGCCTGCCACGGTGCGAGGGGGGCGAGGCCGGGAAGGGTGAGGCCGCCCCGTGCCGTCAGCCATGCCAGCACGGCCCCGCCCGCGAGGAGAGCGAAGCTGCGGCCGAGCGTGGCGGCGGCGGTGAGCGCCGAGATGCCCCGGCCGAGGCGATTCCGGCGTAGATGCAGGGTCATCAGCGAGAGAGCGGCGGGGCCGAACCCCGCCTGACCCAGCCCGAGCGCGAGGCGCGCCGCGAGGAGCGCGCCGAACCCGGCTGCGAGACCGCTGGCGAAGGTCGCCGCACTCCAGAGCGAGAGCCCTGCCAGGATAAGTCCGCGCTGGCGACCACGGTCGGCCACGATGCCGAGCAGCGGAAGGGCAAGTGCGTAGGGGAGGGCGAAGGCCGAGCCTTGGAGCAGGCCGAGCTGGGTATCGCTGAGAGCCAAGGCCTGCTTGAGCGGGGTGGCGACCAGCGTCAGGAGAAACCGGTCACTGAACGCCGAAAACTGGATCGTGGCCAGCAAGGCGACGAGCGGCCAGCCCGCGAGACCGGCTCGGGCGGAGGCTGTGCCCGGTTGCGGGTTCGCGGAAAGGGATGACATCCGTGGGTTCAGGCGAGGGCGCGCGACCAAGCGGACATTAGGTTCGCGGCACTCTCACCGGGCAGAGGCTGGCCGACGGTGCCCGCGCGCGGGTGGCGCATTTCGGCGCGATAGCGGCCCGGCGGCAAGCCGAACGTGCTGCGGAAGGCGCGGCTGCAATGGCTCTCGCTGGCAAAGCCGTGATCGAATGTGAGGGTGGTGATCGAGCGGGCCTCGACCGGATTGCGGAGCGCCCCGCTCAACCGTTCGAGGCGGCGGGTCAGGATGTGGTGTGCGACGCCGCCCGTCGGCTCGAACAGGCGATAGAGTGCGCTGCGGGACAATCCCGCCCCCCTTGCGACCATCGAGACGTCGAGTGCGGGGTCGTTGAGCCGCCCTTCGATGAACGCCTCCGCGCGCCGCCGCCGCAAATCGGCGATAAGGGCATTCGAAGCCTCGTCGTCGGGCCTGACCTGCCCGAGCGCGCCGGCTAGCAACTCGGTCAGCGCACGGGCGGTACTCTCGGCCGTGCTCGGCTCGGTGGCGGCGGCCCGCCGCGCGAGGGATCCCATCAGGTCGCCGAGCAGACCCGACACCGCCTCCGGCAAGACATGTCCGTGATAGCGGCCCGCTTCGGGCGCCGCCGCCTCGACCAGTTTTCGGCTCAGGCTCACCGTCACGGTCGATGCCGATTCGACGTGCGTCCGCTGCGGGCGGCTCATGTCGAACAGGATGACATCGCCGGGTGCGAGGCGGCGTTCCGCGTCGATGGAACCACCATAGTAGGTACCGCTGCGCAGGTACTGAATCACGAAGTGATCGAAGCCGTCGCGGCGCACGCGGGCTCTGTCACGCCAATGCTGGACGCTGCTTAACGTTCGCTCGAAGACGTTGATTGGGCCGAACCGATGCGCCTCTACGCGAGCGCGGAATGTCCCATCGGTCGCCGCGACGTTGGAACCGGCCGAGTAGAGCGCATGATACCCCTCGAAGCCGTCTGCCTCGGATGTGAAGGTGAAGGATTGGTTCGACACGGGCCAAGGAGCGCAAGGGAATCTGAAAACCGCGATCCCATGCAGTTATCGGTATCGCTTCTGGTGATCGCAAGCGCGATATTGTGCAGAAAGTCCCGCGCTCGCGATGTGTTGAGAAGCGTAATTCAATCGACGGCTCAACGGCATGCTTTCCGCGCACTTTTCATTCGGCAAGCCGCCTCGGGTCGGGTCTACTCGACGACGAAGCGCGTCTCGCCGGCGCTGCGGTTCCAGAACAGGGTCACCCGGCTGACATTGCACAGGTTCACCGCGCGAAACTCGGACTCGTCGCCGTCGTTGTAGACGACCTTGATGTCCCACTTGCAGGCGTTCGAGCTGCCGTTGAACGTGATGTCGGCGGTGTCGCCGTTGGCGATCGCATCCTTGCCCATCACGTCCTGGCCCCAGTGCGACTGGCTGACGGGACCGACATAGACCTCGTCGATCTGGTAGCCGGTGCGGTTGACGAGGGTGAAATCCTGCTTGCCCTGAGCCAGGGTAAGGCTTGGTGCGAGCGCCGCGGTGGCCAGAAGGGTGAGGCTGAAAGCGGTTCTCAACATGTCGGGTCGTCCTGGCGCCGATCGATCGGCGGGTCCGGCAGGCATCCTCCTGCCACGCTTCCGCCTTAGCGCCGGGGCGTGCGCTGCGCATTGCCGTGTCGCTTCGATGACTTGATCCAGCGTCCCAATCTCGGTCATGCTGGCTCACCTTGCCCGGCCTTCCGCGTCACGATGCGGTCACGCTCGTCCCCCAGGCTTCGAGCGTGCCGGGCGCTCGTCGTCCACCATGGGCTCAAAGCGCCGTTCGTGCCCCGCGCGAAGCCTTGCTTTGAGCACCCGAGAACCCACCTTTCCCCGATGCGAGACGCCGACGCACCGAAACCAACGCCGACGGCTCTCGCCGACGGATCGGAAGCCGAGGACGTCCCGTTCGGGGCTCTGCAACGCTGCGTTGGCATCCGCGATTGGCTGCTCGGTGAAGGTGCCCGGTTGCCCAAGGCCGACGACCTGCTTGCGGGGCTCGCCGAGCGCCTCAACGCGATCGGCGTGCCGATCGACCGGGCCTCCACGGCCATCGACACGCTTCATTCCGAGTATTCCGGCGTCGGCCGCGTCTGGACCCGCGGCGCCGGATCGACCGTGCGCCTGTTTCCCCACGGCGAGGTCTCCGCGAAGGCCTACCAAGCGAGCCCGTTCTCCACCGTGCACGAATCCGGCGAGTGGCTGAGCCTCGATCTCGCGGAGACCGCCGAGGACGCCTACGCGATCGTCCCGGAGCTGAAGGCCGACGGCTACACGCACTACCTCGTGGCGCCCCTGATCTTCACCAACGGCAACAAGAACGGCATCACCTTCGCCACGCGCGCGGAGGACGGCTTCCGCGATGAGGATATCGCGATCCTGCGCTTCGTCATGCCCGCGCTCGCCGCGGTGATGGAGATGCGCATTCTCAACAAGCAGCTCGATACGGTGCTGCGCATCTATGTCGGCGACGAGCCGCACCGCGCGATCCTCTCGGGCGACATCCGGCGCGGGCAGGTGCGCCGCATCCGCTCGGCGATCCTGTTCGCGGATATGCGCGACTACACGCGCCTGTCCGCCAACCGGACGCCGGAGGGCGCGGTCGATCTCCTGAACGCGTTCTTCGACTGTCTCGTGCCGCCGATCGAGCGGGAGGGCGGCGAGGTGCTGAAATATCTCGGCGACGGGCTGCTCGCGATCTTCCGCGAATCGGGAGACGACCTCGGCGGCGCGGCCAAGAGTGCGCTCACGGCAGCAGAGGCGGCGTTGGCGGCCCTTGCCGAAGCGAACACGGTCGGGCGCTTCGGTCTCGGCGAGCGGGTGGTCGATGCCGGCATCGCCCTGCATCACGGTGAGGCGGCCTACGGCAATGTCGGCTCCGGCACCCGGCTCGATTTCACCGTGATCGGCCGCGACGTGAACCTCGCGAGCCGCCTCGCGCGGCTCAACCGGACGCTTCAGGAGCCGCTCCTGATGTCGAAGCCGTTCGTGGACTTCCTGTGGGGCGACCCCGAACCGCTCGGAAGCCACGACCTCGACGGGTTCGACGAGCCGATGGCGGTGTACCGCCCTGGCCGGAGACGAGCGGCGAAGGCCGCTGCGGAATAAATCGTCAACGAACGCAAGCCAAGCGTTCGCGTGCTTCCGCCGTCCGGTGTGAGTCGTAGATGATTTACCCCATCCCCGGCCCGGTAGGGATTGACCGCGCGCCCGGCGGGGCCCACATCCGAAGTGTTCCAGGGAGATCCCCGACAAGGGGCTGAGAAACCGCTATCGCCGTCGCCGGCAGCGCGGAAATCCTTCGAACCTGATCCGGCTCATACCGGCGTAGGGATTGGACCTGATGGGGCGCTCGTTCGAGCGGACCCGCTTCTATCGAAGCACATGGTGCCAGTTCCTGCGGGCAGACCCGCGGAAGGCACGTTTTCGATGTCAGACCTGCTGACCTCCCCGATCGGCCAGCGCCGGAGCCTCACGGTGCGACCGCGCCCGGCGGAGTTGCCGCAGCGTGCCGACGTCGCCGTGGTGGGTGCGGGGCTGATCGGCCTGTCGATCGCGTGGCGGCTGGCGCAAGCCGGCCGCTCGGTGGCCGTGGTGGAGCGCGGGAGCGTCGGCAGCGGTGCGAGCCTTGCCGCGACCGGTATGCTGGCGCCCGCTGCCGAGCACGAGCCGGGCTCCGATCTGCTGTTGCCGCTGGCGCTCGAGTCGCTGCGCCGCTGGCCGGTTTTTCGCGACGCGCTCCAGGCGGCGTCCGGCCGCGAAATCGATTACCGCGCGGACGGCACCCTCGTGATCGCCATCGGCCGCGACGAGGTCGAGCGTCTGCGCTTCCGTCACGATCTGCAGCGCCGCTCGGGTGTCGCCGCCGAGTGGCTGTCCGGCCCGGAGGTGCGTGCGCGTGAGCCGCTGCTGCGCCCCAACGTCACCGCCGGCATCCTCTGCCCCCTCGACGCGCAGGTCGACCCACGGCTCGTGATGGACGCGCTGCTCGGCGCCTGCGAGGCGGCTGGCGTCGTTATCAGCGAGGGTGTCGCGGTCGAGGGGCTGGAGCGCCGGGGCGAGCGCGTCACCGGCCTGCACGCCGCCGGCCGCACGCTGGCCGCAGACACGGTGATCCTGTCTGCCGGTGCCTGGAGCGGGGAGGCGAGCCTGCTTCCCGGCGACCTCGCCGTGCCGGTCCGGCCGCTCAAGGGGCAGTCGTTGGCGCTGCGCACGACCAAGCGCACCGGCACCCTCTCCCGCATGGTCTGGACCGACGCGGTGCACATGGCGCCGAAAGGCGACGGGCATCTCATCGTCGGCGCGACGGTGGAGGATTGCGGCTTCACCAGCGGCGTCACCGCGGGCGGGTTGTTCGCCTTGCTGGAGGGCGCACGGCGGGTTCTGCCCGGTATCGAGGAAATGGCGATCGACGCGGTCTGGAGCGGCTTCCGTCCGACCTCGGACGACGACGCGCCGATCATCGAGGAGGCCGCTCCCGGCCTCGTCGTCGCCACCGGCCATCACCGCAACGGCTACCTGCTCGCCCCGGCGACCGCCGACGCCGTGGCGACCCTCCTCACCGAGGGCACGCTGCCGGACTTCGCCCGCGGTTTTGGCCGGGCGCGCTTCTCGTCATCGATGCAAACCGCAGGGAGGGCCGTGGCATGAGGCTGACCGTCAACGGTGAGACCTGCGAGCGCGAGGCGACCGACCTCGCCGTCCTGTTCGCGACGGAGGCCGAGGAGCGGGGCATCGAGAGTGCCGAGGGAATCGCCATCGCCGTCAACGGCCGCGTGGTGCGCAAGGGGGCCTGGGCCGAAACGTCACTCAACGAGGGCGACCGGATCGAGATCGTCCGCGCCATGCAGGGAGGCTGACCATGAATCATCACGACACCACCCTCGCCCAGACCTCCGCCGCCGAGGACGACGCGCTGGAAATCGCCGGCATCCGGCTCTCCTCACGGCTGTTCATCGGCACGGCCGGCTACCCCAGCCAGGAGATCATGGCGCAGTCGGTGCGCGCCTCGGGTGCCGAAATCGTCACCGCCTCGATCCGCCGGGTCTCGCTCCAGGGCCACGGCTCGGACACCTTCCAGAAGCTGAAGGGCGCCCGCTTCCTGCCCAACACCGCCGGTTGCGAGACCGCCCGCGACGCGATCATGACCGCTGAACTCGCCCGCGAGGCGCTCGGCACGTCTTGGATCAAGGTCGAGGTCATCGGCGACCGCGAGACGCTCTATCCGGACGTCACCGAACTGCTCGAAGCCTGCCGCCATCTCGTCGATGACGGCTTCACGGTACTGCCCTACTGCAACGACGATCCCGTGGTCTGCGAGCGGCTGGCCGATCTCGGCTGTGCCGCGGTGATGCCGATGGGCTCGCTGATCGGTTCGGGCATGGGCATCGCCAACCCGGCCAACATCGAGCTGATCTGCCGCCGGGCCAAGGTGCCGGTGATCGTCGATGCCGGTATCGGCACCGCGTCGGACGCGGTCATCGCGATGGAGCTGGGCGCGGCCGCCTGCCTCGTCAACACCGCGGTGGCGAAGGCCGACGACCCGGTGCGGATGGCCGGCGCCATGCGCCACGCCGTCGAGGCGGGCCGTCTCGCGCATCTGGCCGGGCGCATCCCGCGCCGCGGCCGGGCCGAGCCGTCGAGCCCACAGCTCGGCCTCGTCGGTTCGTGAGGGCGGGTGACGCTCCCGCCGCTCCTCGTCGTCACCGACCGCCACGGCGCGGACCGGCCGCTGACTGAGACCGTCCGGGCGGCGGTGGCGGGCGGGGCGCGCTTCGTCTGGCTGCGCGACCGCGATCTCGACCGGGACACGCGGCGGGATCTCGCCCACGACCTGATCGCCCTGCTGGCACCGGTCGGCGGCCGTCTTATCGTCGGCGGCGACGCGGAGCTGGCGGCCGAGACCGGGGCGCAGGGCGTGCATCTGCCGGGCTCTGCCGGGATCGACGGCATCCGTGCGGCGCGCAAAATCCTTGGCGCGGGGGCGCTGATCGGGTTCTCCGCCCACTCCGTCGCGGAGATCGCGGAGGCCGAGGCGATGGGCGCCGATTACGCCACCCTCAGCCCGATCTTCCCGACGTCAAGCAAGCCCGGTTACGGTCCCGCCCTCGGTCTCGCCTCATTGCGCGCCGTCGCAGCCCATCGCCTGCCGGTCTTCGCGCTCGGTGGGATCGACGGGGACAACGCCCCCGCCTGCCGCGAGGCCGGGGCAGCGGGCGTCGCCGTGATGGGCGGCGTGATGCGTGGGGCCGATCCGCGTGCCGCCACCGCCCGGTTCGTCGCCGCGCTCACGTGAGGGCGGCAAGGCCCGCTTGGCAGACCACCGTATCCTGATCGCCCGTGCCGCCGGAGCAGCCGATGGCGCCGACGATTCGGCCCTCGACAACCAGCGGGAATCCGCCCGGCGAGGCCGCCAACCCTGCGAAGGCTTTTTTGTTCTCTGCTTGCCCATTCGGTTTCGGCACCGGACCCTGCCGGATATCGCCCCTGCGCCGATCACCCCTGGCGCTGCGGCGTAAGGCGTATAGAAGCCCTGACAGAATTCTTTTCCAGCAAGGCGCCCGGCCAGGGCTGCGAGCCGAACCGCATGATCAACTCTCCCCTCATGACCGTCATGGTCGATGCCGTGCGCAAGGCCGCCCGCGGTCTCAAGCGCGACTTCGGCGAGATCGAGAACCTTCAGGTCTCTCGCAAGGGCCCCGGTAACTTCGTCTCGGCCGCAGACCGGAAGGCGGAGGAGGTGCTGCGCGACGCGCTGATGAAGGCGCGGCCCGGCTACGGCCTCATCATGGAGGAGAGCGGGAACATCGAGGGTACCGACAAGAGCCACACCTGGCACGTCGATCCCCTCGACGGCACCACCAACTTCCTGCACGGCATCCCGCATTTCGCGATCTCGGTCGGGCTCGAGCGCGACGGCCAGATCGTTGCCGGCGTCATCTACGATCCGGCCAAGGACGAGCTGTTCATCGCCGAGCGCGGCAAGGGTGCCTTCCTCAACAACCGGCGCCTGCGCGTCTCCGGCCGGCAGGATTTCGCCGACGCGCTGGTCGCGTACGGCACGCCTTATCTTGGCCGCGGCAGCCATGGCCGGCTGCTCAAGGAGGTCGCCGCGGTGATGGCGGTGTCCGGCGGCACCCGCCGGCTCGGCTCGGCGGCGCTCGACCTCGCCTACGTCGCCTGCGGCCGGACCGACCTGTACTGGGAGCGCGACCTCCAGACCTGGGACATCGCGGCCGGCATCATCCTCGTGCGCGAGGCCGGTGGCTTCGTCACCAGCGCCGATGGCGGCGCCGAGCCGCTCGCCGCCCGCTCCGTGGCCTGCGGCAACGAGGTGCTGCACCGTGATCTGATCGGCCTGCTGCGCAAGGCCGCCGCCTGACGGGCGGGGCGCGCCCTGCGCCCCCGGCCCGCTCTAACCGAACGTCCCGCATCGCCGTCAACCGAGCACCCCGCATGGAAGCCCGTCGCCACTCCGCCCTGAAGGACTCGGTCCGCTCGATTCCCGACTATCCGAAGCCGGGCATCATCTTCCGCGATATCACCACCCTGCTCAGCGATCCGCGCTCGTTCCGCCGGGCGGTCGATTCGTTGGTGCACCCCTATGCGGGCGGGCGGATCGATCAGGTCGCGGGCATCGAGGCGCGCGGCTTCATCCTCGGCGGCGCGGTGGCGCACCAGCTCTCCTCGGGCTTCGTGCCGATCCGCAAGAAGGGCAAGCTGCCCCACAAGACCGTCTCGACGGCCTACGCGCTGGAATACGGTACCGACGAGATCGAGATCCACGTCGATGCGATCAAGGCAGGCGACCGGGTGATCCTGGTCGATGACCTCATCGCCACCGGTGGCACGGCGACAGCGGCGGTAAACCTGCTGCGCCAGCTTGGCGCCGAGGTAGTGGCCGCTTGCTTCGTGATCGATCTGCCGGAGATCGGCGGCGCCCAGCGCCTGCGCGATCTCGGCGTCACCGTGCGCACGCTGATGGAGTTCGAGGGGCACTGAGCCCCTCATAGCGCCGGATTCTTGCTCGCCTTGCGATGACGGAGAGGCGGCTTCGCAGCCGTCATCGCCAACGTCAGCGCAGCAACCCGGCTGCGCGACGTCTCATGTTCGGGCGATCGGCCATCAGGCGGCGAGGCTGTCGAACAGGCCCTTGCCGTCGGTGCCGCCGACGAGGGCGTCCACGAAGTTCTCGGGGTGGGGCATCATGCCGAGCACGTTGCGCTGCTCGGAATAGATCCCTGCGATCGAGTTGAGCGAGCCGTTGCGGTTCGCATCCTCGGTCAGCGCGCCGCTGGCGTCGCTGTAGCGGAAGGCGATGCGGCCCTCGCCTTCGAGCCGGTCGATCGTCTCGGAATCGGCGAAGTAGTTGCCCTCGCCATGCGCCACGCAGACGTCGATCACCTGACCCTCGGTATAGGCCGAGGTGAACCGCGTGTCGGCGCGCTCGACCCGCAGGAACTGCCGGTGGCAGATGAAGCGGCGGTTGACGTTGCGCATCAGCACGCCGGGCAGAAGGCCCGATTCGCACAGGATCTGGAAGCCGTTGCAGATGCCGAGCACGAGGCCGCCGCGGGCGGCGTGCGCGCGCACGGCATCCATGGCCGCTGCCCGGCCGGCGATGGCGCCGCAGCGCAGATAGTCGCCGTAGGAGAAGCCACCCGGCACCACCGCGAGGTCGGTGCCGGCGGGCAGCTCGGTGTCGGCGTGCCATACGCTAACGACTTCCGCACCGGAGCGGCGGAGTGCGCGGGCCACGTCGCCGTCGCGATTCGAGCCCGGAAAGACGACGACGGCGGCGCGCATCAGGCGATCTCGACGGTGTAGTTCTCGACGACGGTGTTCGCGAGCAGCTTCTCACAGGCGGCCTTCAGCGTCGCCTCGGCCTGTTCGCGGTTCCCGGAGGCGACCTCAAGGTCGAACACCTTGCCCTGGCGTACGCCGGAGACGTCATCGATCCCGAACGACTTCAGGGCCGCCTCGATCGCCTTCCCCTGCGGATCGAGAACGCCTGTCTTCAAGGTGACGACGATGCGGGCTTTCATGGCGGGCACTCGTTTGGGAAATCGGCGGGCCGCGCCGCGCGGGGGCGGTCAGGCCGGATACGGAGGGAAGAGCGCTCGATCGCGTGCGCGTGAGCCGGACTGTTCAAGGCGATCCGAAAACAAGTGAGAACCTGCCTGCCGGAGGCCGAAATTCTACCGCGGTTTCGTGAAAACGTCACCGCAGGAAACATCTCACCGGCGCTTGGCCGCCGCGATCGGCTCGGCTTCGGTTGCGCGGCGCCAGAGCTGAACCATGATCCAGGCGGCGACGAGGCTGAACAGCGCCATCAGCACGTGGCCGACCTGATCGCCGAGATCGAGCAATCCGGCCAGAGCCCAGCCGGCGGCAATGGCAGCCGCGAACACTTCCGTGCCGACCAGCACCATCAGACCGAGGATCGTGATGAGATTCCGCATAAGCGCGTCAGCCCGTTCCGCTTTTCAAGCGGCGAACTAGCCCGAGGCCGGGGCTTGGCGCAACCGTCCGGAACGAACGAGAACACGCAGTTAAGGTATGAATGCGCCCGGCATGCGCGTCCGCTGATGCCTCGACAACGAAAAGGGCCGGCGGATTCGATCCGCCGGCCCTTCTTTCGGCTTCAGCGCGGCGCGCGCTTGGCAAGGATGCGCTGGAGCGTACGTCGGTGCATGTTCAGGCGCCGTGCCGTCTCGGAGACGTTGCGGCTGCACAGTTCGTAGACGCGCTGGATATGCTCCCAGCGGACCCGATCGGCCGACATCGGGTTCTCCGGTGGGTCGGCCCGCTCGCCCGGCTGCGCCATCAACGTGCCGTGGATCTCGTCCGCATCCGCCGGCTTGGCGAGATAGTCGAAGGCACCGAGCTTCACCGCGGTCACCGCCGTGGCGATGTTGCCGTAGCCGGTCAGGATCACGCCTCGCGCCTCGGGGCGTCGCTCCTTCAGGCGGGCGATCACGTCGAGCCCATTGCCGTCGCCCAGCCGCATGTCGATCACGGCGAAAGCCGGCGCCTTGGACTCGACGGCCGCCACGCCCTCGCTGACGCTCTCGGCCACATGGACCTCATAGCCGCGCGCTTCCATCGCCCGGGCGAGTCGGGTTGAGAAAGGCTTGTCATCGTCAACGATCAGCAGGCTGCGATCGCTGAAGGCGGCAAGGGGATCGGAATCGGAAAGAAAAGCGGTGTCGGAGCCCGGCACCGTCGTCCCGCTCTGCGTCAGCATGCGGCGCTCCTCGTCGGTTCGTGTCATCTATATGCATTATATGGGTGCGGCATCCCGTTCCGTTAGGGGTCTCAGAGAATTGTGCGCAACGCGATGGGGCGCAATCACTTCCCTCTCGAAAACGTGACGAGGCCACGTCACCCGCACCAGCGCACCGCGCTGTCCCGCCTCCGTGATGTTGGACAGGAGGAGTTGCGCACCGGAGCGCTCGATCAGCGTCTTGGCGATGAACAGGCCGAGTCCGAGCCCCCCGCCGACCTCATCGGGATTCTGCGAACGGTCGCGACTGCGCGTGGTGACGTAGGGCTCCCCGGCCCTCAACAGCACCTCGCTGGGGAAGCCGGGACCGTCGTCACGGACCGTCAGCGTGACGCGCTCGGCGTCCCACCTGGCCTCGAGCACCACGCGCGATTCGGCGAAGTCCACGGCGTTGTCGAGGATGTTGGCGAGCCCGAACATCACGCCGGGGTTGCGGCGGCAGATCGGCTCTGGCCCCTCGCCCTGCCGAACGACCTCGACGGCGATGCCGAGCGCCCGCTGGGGCGCCACCAGTTCCTCGATGAGATGGCCGAAGGTGACGGTCTGGAGGAAGCTCTCACCCTCTTCGTTCTCCTCGCCCATCGAAGTGAGCTTCGAGAGGATGCCGCGGCAACGGTCCACCTGATCGCGCAGCAGGCTTAGATCCTCGGCGATGGCGGGCGAGGCGGTGGGGCCGAGCTGACGGTCGAGCTCCTTGGCCACCACCATGATGGTGCCGAGCGGCGTTCCGAGTTCGTGCGCCGCGGCGGCGGCGAGCCCGTCGAGCTGCGACAGGTGCTGCTCACGGGCGAGCACCAGTTCGGTCGCGGCCAGCGCTCGGGCGAGCTGGCGCGTTTCTTCCGCCACCCGCCACGCGTAGACGCCGGTGAAGGCAGTACCGAGCAGGATCGCGGTCCAGACCCCCGAGACGTAGAGGAAGGGCAGCTCGATCCGCCCGTCGGCGAACCAGGGCAGCGGGCGGTGGACGAGAGCGAGCAGGGTGGCGAGCCCCACCGCCAGCAGACCGAGCGCCAGGGTCCGCTCCGGCGGCAGGGCGGTGGCCGAGATCAGGACGGGGGCGAGGAACAGCAGCGAGAACGGGTTCTGCAGGCCGCCGGTCAGGAACAGCAGGCCGGCAAGCTGCACGATGTCGAAGGCGAGCAAGAGCGCCGCCGAATCGTCGCTCAGGCGGTAGCTCGCGGGAAAGCGGATCCGCAACCCGAGATTCAGCCAGCACGAGGCGGCGATGACGAGGAAGCACCAGCCGAAGGGCAGGTTGAGCCCGAGCCCGAACTGGGCGCCGACGACTGCCGCACTCTGTCCGGTGAGCGCGAGCCAGCGCAGGCGCACGAAGGTGTCGAGCCGCAGGTGGCGGCCCGTCGGGGTCAGGGTTTCGTGGGCCGCGTCCATCATGCTGCGGCTACGATAGGGCCGGTGGGGGGCACGTCCACGGCCGCGTTACCGGCGGCCTGTAATTTTGAAGGATTTCTCCGCCTGCAACATTCGATAAGATCGATCCGAGCATGGCCGGTTCGGGGGCCGCGTCGGGGAGTGCCGCAATGGACTTGGCGTATATCTGGTACGAGACGGCCCGCGCGATGTTGACGCCGGCCCGGCTCGCGGCGGACGCGGCCCGGCACAGTCTGGACAACCCCGGCAATCCTCTCGCCTACGGTCCCTATGCCCGCTCGACGGCCGCCGCGCTGGAGATGTTCGAGCGCGTGACCCGCCGCTACGGCAAGCCGGCTTTCGGCCTGCCGACGACGGTGATCGACGGACAGGTCGTCCCGGTCTCGGAGCGTGTCGTCTGGGAGCGGCCGTTCGGCCGTGTGATCGCCTTCGACCGGGCGCTGCCCGCCGGGCATTCGGAGCCGCAGCCCAAGCTCCTGATCGTGGCGCCCATGTCGGGCCATTACGCGACGCTCCTGCGCGGCACCGTCGAGGCGATGCTGCCTAACCACCGGGTCTTCATCACGGACTGGTCCGACGCGCGCATGGTCCCGTTGCTGGACGGACGCTTCGACCTCGGGACGTATATCGATTACCTGCAGGCGATGTTCCGTGACCTCGGGCCGGACCTGCACGTCATGGCCGTCTGCCAGCCCGCCGTGCCGGTCTTCGCCGCGGTTGCGCTGATGGAGGCGGCGGATTCGGCCCATGTGCCGGTCTCGATGACCCTGATGGGCGGGCCGATCGACACCCGCCGCTCGCCGACCGCCGTGAATTGCCTCGCGCAGGAGCGCGGCATGGCTTGGTTCGAGAAGAATTGCATCACGGTGGTGCCGCCGCTCTATCCGGGGGCGATGCGCCGGGTCTATCCCGGCTTCCTGCAGCTCTCGGGCTTCATGGCGATGAACCTCGATCGCCACGTCACCGCCCATACCGACATGTTCCATCACCTCGTGACCGGCGACGGCGACTCGGCCGAGAAGCACCGCGACTTCTACGACGAGTATCTCGCCGTGATGGACCTGACGGCGGAGTTCTACCTTCAGACCGTGCAGACCGTCTTCGTCGATCACGCCCTGCCGCGGGGGCGCATGCGCCATGGCGGACGGCTGGTCGATCTCTCGGCGATCCGCCGTTCCGCCATCCTCGCCGTCGAGGGCGAGAACGACGACATTTCCGGCGTCGGCCAGACCAAGGCCGCGCTCGATCTCACCCCGAACCTGCCCGAGGCCCGCAAGGCCTACCACATGCAGGAGAAGGTGGGGCATTACGGCGTGTTCAACGGCTCGCGCTTCCGCTCCGTCATCGCCCCACGCATCGCCCGCTTCGTGCGGGAGATGGAGGGGAGCGCCTGAATTCCCGCGCGCAAAGCTCCGGTCAGGCGGATTTCCGGTGAGAGAGGGATTGCTGGGATGGCTGAGCCGACCGGCTGCGGCTAGGCTCGCGGGCATGACGCGCGCCCTGCTGCGACGGCCGGATCCGGATCACATCGAGATCGCTCATGACGGGCAGACCTTCCGCATCGCCATCCTGCGGCGGCCGACCGCGCGCCGGCTGACCCTGCGGGTTTCGAGCGCGACCGGCGCGGTGGTGCTCACGCTGCCGACCCGGTCGTCGCTCGCCACGGCTCAGAAGTTCGTGCACAGCCACGGCGGCTGGATCGCCGCCCGCCTCGCCAAGCTGCCGGAGCGGGTGCCGTTCGCGGAAGACTCGGTGATTCCGCTACGCGGTGTGCCGCACCGGATCGTGGCCCGGGAGGGGCGCGGCACCGCCGAGGCGGATCCCGCGAGCGCGACGCTCGCCGTCCCGGGCGATCCGGCGCACATGCCTCGCCGCGTCCGCGAGTTCCTCATGCGGGAGGCGCGGCGCGACCTGTCGCAATCGGTGGCTGTCTACGCGACCCGTCTCGGCCAGCGGCCGGCGCGGGTGACGCTGCGCGATACGCGCAGCCGCTGGGGGTCGTGCACGGCCCGCGGCGAGCTGAACTTCTCATGGCGGCTGATCCTCGCACCACCGGTCGTGCTCGACTACCTCGTCGCCCACGAGATGGCGCATCTGCGGGAGATGAACCATTCCCCGCGCTTCTGGGCCCTCACCAATGAACTCTGCCCCCATGTCGACGAGGCAGAGCGCTGGCTGAAGCGGCACGGCTCGGAGCTGCACCGCTACGGCTGATCCCGGTCCGGTCGATTACTGCGGGACGGCGAATTCGGGCGATCCTCGAGCGTGCCTCGGTTCTGATCGACCGGAAGCGGCTCAGTACTTCGTCACGATCGCCCGGCCGCGAACGGGCGCCGCCTCGGCGGGCCAAGCCGGACGCGGCGCGACGTGGCCCGGCCACAGGGTACGGGGCGCGACGTTGTCGCAAACCTCGCGCTGACGCAGGTAGGTGGGGCGGCCCATCGTATCCCGGCGCAGCACCGTGCCGCCGTCCCGGCAGAAACCCGCGATGGCCGCCGCGTCGCCACGACGGCGCCCGCGCGGATTCCGCTCCACCGGCGGGTGCTCGATGGTGAGCGGCGCCTGATGGTTGAGGGAGCGCTCGACATAGGTCGTCGTCGCCTCGGGGGGCAGGTAATCCGACTCCTCGAACGGCAGGGACAGGGCGAAAGCACCCCCGCAACCCAGCGCGACGAAGAGGGTCGCGAGGGCGAGGGGGGAGGCGAGGCGGCGCATGGCAGTTTCCTCGGATGAATGAGAGCTTGGCCTTACCTTAGGGCAGCGGGGCGGCGAGGGGTAGCCGCTTTGCCCTATTCCCGACACACCCGCGCCGCGATTGCTTGACACCGGGAAACCCGCATGGTCCCAACGCCCGAGCCCGCGTGGCGCTCCGGAGGGCCCGCGTGCATCAGCGCGAGGGGCATCCGCCGGAGCCGGCCGCCGTCTCGAAAAGCGATCGATCGGAGTTCGTATGAGTCTGTTTGCGGGCGTGGTTCGGGCGGTGCGTCCTGGGGCCGGCCGCCGTCTTGCGCTGGCGGTGGCGACCGCCGCGGCGGTGCTGGCCGGGGGCGGCGCTGCACTGGCCCAGGGGACCGTGCGCAAGACCTTCGACGATTGGCAGTTGCGCTGCGAGACGCCGGCCGGTGCCAAGGCCGAGCAATGCGCCCTGGTGCAGTACGTGGCGGCGGAAGACCGGCCGAACCTCAACCTCGTCGTCATCGTGCTGAAGATCGCCGACAACCGCGGCTACCTGCTGCGGGTGCAGGCCCCGCTCGGCATCCTCCTGACCTCCGGCCTCGGCCTCAAGATCGATCAGACCGATATCGGCCGCGCCAGCTTCGTGCGCTGCCTGACCATGGGCTGCGTCGCCGAGGTGGTGATGGATGACGGCCTCATCAAATCGATGCGCAACGGGGCGCAATCGACCTTCATCGTCTTCCAGACGCCGGAGGAGGGGGTCGGCATCCCGGTCTCGATGAAGGGCTTCGGCCCCGGTTTCGACGCGCTCAAGTAGGATCGTTCGGCTCCGGAGCGTTCAAGGGATCGCCGGGAAAGGGCAGGGAACGGTCAGACGATGCGCAGGGCGTTGATCATCTTCGGCGGATTGGTGCTGATCGTGCCGGGCACGGCGCGAGCCGAACCGGGCAGCTTCTTCAAGAACATGTTCGGTGGCCGCGAGGGCGAGGCGCCGGCGGTCACCGCGCCGCGGGCGCAGGACCCCGGGGACGTCTATTGCCCGCCGGTCTTCGTGCCGGACGGCGGCGCCGCGATCCAGGCTTTCGCCGGAGCCGCGGGCGACAACCGGCGCTTGCGCCATCAGGTCGTGCTCGGCCGGCTCAGCCGGGAGTGCAAGGCCCGGCCCGACGGCTCGGTCGCGGTGCGCGTCGGCGTCGAACTGCGTGCCTTGCTCGGACCGGCCGGTGCCGCCGGGCGTTTCGACGTGCCGGTGACCATCGGCGTGAAATACAACGAGCAGCCCGTGATGATGCGCAGCCACCGTGTGGCGGTGGTGGTTCCGGCGGGCGCCGTCCAGGGCGAGGCGACGGTCATCGAGAACGATCTCACCGTGCCCGCCGACAAGGCCACGGGCTACGACATCGAAGTGACCCTGGCCGGCGCCTCGGCGCGCCCGAAGCCGGCCGCGCGCCGCCGCAAGCCTGCACCTGCGGCGGCGGCGGAACAGGGCGAGGCTCCTGTTGGGCAATGACGGAAGCGCCCGCGCCGCACGGCTCGCAATGCGCCGGAGGACGGCATCGCTAAGACTGATGGCCAAGATTGATGGCCAAACCTGATGAAAGGGGGCGCGATGGGTGGGACGTGTGGCGGGGCCGTGAGACGCCGTTCTCCCTGTTGCCCACCGACGCCCCCCTGTTCGACCGCCGCCTCGTCCTGTCGCCCCCGGACCGGAGGCCGTGGCAGGATCGCTGGATCGTTCTGACCTACACGCTGCCCGTGCGTGCGCGGCCGCAGAGACCGCTGCTGCGTCTGCTCCGCAGCGCCGGCCGACGCGACAGCTTCGTGCTGCCGGGTGTTGCCCTCGGCGCCGCGCGCTGGCTCGGCTACCTGCCGGAAGATTGCGAGCGCATCGAAATCGCGGCCGAGCCGGGTTTCGTGCTGGAGCGCGTCGGACTGCGGAGCAGCGCGGGCGTCTTCGCGGAAGCGCTGCTGAAGCGGCCGGGGCGCGCCGCAGCCGCCCTGCGCGCCCGCCTCGCGCGCGACGAGCGGCGCTGGCGCGACAGCCTCCGCGGCGCCTGCGCGGCGGCGCCCCTTGCCCGCTATCCGGCCTGGAAGGCGTCGCGGCTGTTTCGCGCCGCATCGACGGAGAAGCGATCCGGTGCGCGGATCCGTCTCGTTCTCCCCGCTCCCTTTGCCCAGGCCGATGCGGTGGCGCGCAGCGTCGCGAGCCTGCGCGCCCAGACCCATCAGGACTGGTCCCTCCTCATCGCTTGGACCGACGGCGCCCCGCCGACGAACCCGGCCATCGACGGGCGCGTGCGGTCCACCCCATGGAATTCGGCGGCGACCCTGCACGAGCTTGGCGGAGGGGCCGACCTGTTCGGCCTGCTCCGCCCCGGCGACATCCTGGCGCCCGAGGCACTGGATCTGCTCGCCACGTCCATCGAGGCTGAGGCGGCCGAGATGGTCTATGCCGACGAGGAGACCGGCGGCCGAGGGGTCAGGCCCCGCCTCAAGCCGGATTGGAGCCCCGATCTGGCCCTCGCCACGGGTTATGTCGGCGCGCCGGCGCTGATCGCAGAACCCTTCCTCGCCCGCCTGCCCGCCGAGCCGGTGGGCACTCCCGACGCTTTCGCCCTTGCGCTCGATCTTGCGGCCGGGGCCGCGACCCGTGTCGCTCACATCCCCCGCATTCTATGCCGTCGCGAACCCGTCACGGTCGATCCGAACGCCCGCGCGCCACACCTCGACCGGCACCTGCGCAACACGGGATCGTCGGCGCATGCGGCACTCCACGACGGCCGCCTCGATCTTCAGTGGCCGCTGCCGGAGCCGGCACCGCTCGTCAGCATCATCATCCCCTCCCGCGACCGGCTCGACCTGATCGCGCGGGTCACCGAGGATGTCCTCGAAAAGACGCCCTATCCCGCCCTCGAACTGGTGATCGTGGACAACGACTCGAAAGAGCCGGCCGTGCTCGATCTGTATGAGCGATTGCGCGGCGATCCACGGGTCCGGATCGAGCCCTATCCGCACCCCTTCAATTTCTCGGCGCTGGTCAATGCCGGCGCGCGGCAAGCGCGCGGCGACGTCCTTGTCCTGCTCAACAACGACGTGGCGGTGTTGCGACCGGATTGGCTCGCCGTCCTCGTCGCCCAGGCGGTCCGGCCGGAGGTCGGCGCGGTCGGCGCTAAGCTCCTCTACCAGGATGGGCGCCTCCAGCACGCGGGTGTCGTGGTCGGGCTCGGCGGCGAGGCCGGCCATATCCTGCGCCGCCGCCGCGCCGACACGCCCGGCCACCTCGATCGCTTGGGCGTGGCGCATGAGGTCTCAGGCGTCACGGCGGCCTGCCTCGCCGTCGCGCGCGAGAAGTATCACGCCATCGCCGGGTTCGACGAAGAGACCTTTGCCGTCGATTTCAACGACATCGACTTCTGCCTGCGCCTCGGCGCGCGGGGCTGGAAGACGGTATGGACACCCCACGCGGTGCTGTCCCACCTCGAATCGGTGAGCCGCGGCCGACCGGTCGGGCCCGCCCGCGCGCGCTTCGAGCGCGAGGCCGCCGCCTTCACCGAGCGCTGGCGCGACGTGATCCGGCACGATCCGTTCTACCATCCGGCCCTCTCGCTCACGACCTTCGGCGAGGAACTGGAATGAGCGCCAACGGCCCGCCCCCCGCATGGCCCGACGCCCTGCGTTTCGCCGCCGAGCCCGTTCCGGGACGCCTCGCGCTCATCGCGCGGGCGTTGCGCCATCCGAGGCGAGCTCTGCCGATCCTGGCGGCGCGTCTCTCCGGCCGGCGGCTACGGGCGGCGCAAGCCTTCATCGCGCTCGTCGGCGCCCATCACCATCTCGACCGGCCCCGCATCGTCCCACCGCCGAGCGAGCCGGATGCCACCCTCGCCGTAGCCGGGATCGAGCGCATCGAGACGGATACGGAAGGCACGATCCGCATCGCGCCGGAGGGGGCTCCGATCGTCCTGCTCACATCTGAGGGCCAGCACATCGCGGCGGGTGCGGCAGCGGCCCTCGCCGCCGCCTTCGCCGATCCCGATCGTCACGCGATCTACGGCGACGCGTTGTTCCGACATTCCGCCGATGGCCCCTGGCTTCCCCTGCTGCGTCCGGCCTTCGATCGGGATTACCTGCGCACGGTCGATTATCTCGGGCCCGTCATCGCCCTTCGCCGGGCCAGCGTGACCGGTATCGAGGTCGTCCCCGGCGCCGCCGTGCTCGACCTGACCCTGGCCATCGCGGACCGCTTCGGCCCAGCCGCCGTGCGCCATCTCCCGCGCATTCTGTCCTTCGGGAGTTGCGAAGCGAGAGGGGAGGGGCGAACGGCGCGGCGGGAGGCCGTCCGCCGCGATCTCGATCGGGCGGGGGAGGGGGGTACGCCCGTCGGCCTCGGGCAAGACGGCGTGATCCGCCTCGACAGGCCCCTGCCGGAGCCGCGCCCCCTCGTCAGCCTGATCGTTCCGACCCGCGACCGGCTCGACCTGCTCCGCCCCTGCATCGAGAGCCTGCGCCACCGCACCGACTGGCCGGCCAAGGAGATCCTGATCTGCGACAACGACAGTCGCGATCCCGAGACGCTCGCCTATTTCCGCACTCTCGAGGCAGAGGGCGCGGCGCGGGTCGTCGCCTGTCCCGGCCCCTTCGATTTCGCTGCCATCAATAACCGCGTGGCGGCGCGGGCGCGCGGACGCCTCCTGGCCTTCATCAACAACGACGTCGAGGCCGAGGCGCCGGACTGGCTGGAGCGCATGGTCCGCGAGGCGTTGCGCCCGGAGATCGGCGCGGTCGGGGCCCGGTTGGTCGACGGCGAGGGCCGCATCCAGCATGGCGGGATCGTGTTGGGCACCGGCGGTCTCGTCACCCACGGCCACCGCCACTTCGCCGGGGATGCGGCGGGCTATCTCGGCGCTCTGCGCGCCACCCGAAGCGTTTCGGCCGTGACCGCCGCCTGCCTCGTGATCGAGGCGGACAAGTTCGCCCGCGTCGGCGGCTTCGACGCCTCGACCTTTGCCATCGATTTCAACGACGTCGATCTCTGCCTGAGGCTGAATGCCGTGGGCCTGCGGACCCTCTATGTCGGCGCCGCACGGCTCCATCACCGGGAATCGGCGAGCCGGCGGCCCTCGCCGATGGCGGCCGCTCGACACCGTGCCGAGGTTGAGGCGCTGAAAAAGCGATGGGGGCCGCTGCTCGCGCAGGACCCCCATTATCATCCGGACTTCGACCCGGACCTCTCGACTCATCTGCGCCTTCGTCGCGACTGGACCGGCCTTGAGCCAGTCCAGCCTCGCTGAAGACGCTTACTGTACCAGGCGCGGGCCGCCGGCCTGAACCTTCTCGTTCTCGGACATGATGCCGAGACGCTTGGCGACCTCCGTATAGGCCTCGATCAGGCCGCCGAGATCCTTGCGGAAGCGATCCTTGTCGAGCTTGTCCGAGGACTTGATGTCCCACAGCCGGCAGGAATCGGGGGAGATCTCGTCGGCGACGACGATGCGCATCAGGTCGCCCTCCCACAGGCGGCCGGTCTCCATCTTGAAGTCGACGAGACGGATGCCGACACCGAGGAAGAGGCCGGACAGGAAATCGTTGACGCGGATGGCGAGCGCCATGATGTCGTCGATTTCCTGGGGCGTCGCCCAGCCGAACGCGGTGATGTGCTCTTCCGACACCATCGGGTCGTTGAGCTGGTCGTTCTTGTAGTAGAACTCGATGATCGAGCGCGGCAACTGCGTGCCTTCCTCGAGCCCGAGCCGCGTCGCCAGCGAACCGGCAGCGACGTTGCGCACCACCACCTCGAGCGGGATGATCTCGACCTCGCGGATCAGCTGCTCGCGCATGTTGAGCCGGCGGATGAAGTGCGTCGGCACGCCGATATCGTTGAGGTGCTGGAAGACGAACTCGGAGATCCGGTTGTTCAGCACACCCTTGCCGTCGATCACCTCGTGCTTCTTCGCGTTAAAGGCGGTCGCGTCGTCCTTGAAGTGCTGGATGAGCGTCCCCGGCTCCGGTCCCTCGTAGAGGACCTTCGCCTTGCCCTCGTAAATGCGACGGCGGCGGTTCATAGGCGTGTACCGTGGTTTGAGGAAGTCCATGGGGCCGAGGCTCCTTCGGAACTGGCACTTGAGGCGAAATCCGCGGCGCGGCGGCCCGTCTGGCGGGCAGACGGCCGGATTATGCTTCCCGAGAGAGACATGTCCGGCCGCCTTAGCATCAATCTACCGGAACGAGGTTTGCAGCACAACGCGTTGGCCGGGCAACGCATTGCCGCCGCGCACGCAGAGCTGCTTAATTCCCGGCCGAGAGGGGGGTGAGCGCCGTCGTCTTCGAGGGGTAACGGCACAGATCCGCGATGGCGCAACGCGGGCAATCCGGCCGGCGGGCCTTGCAGGTGTAGCGCCCGTGCAGGATCAGCCAGTGATGGGCATTGAGCCGGAACGGCTCCGGCACCCGCGCCTCCAGCCCCGCCTGCACCTTGTCGGTCGTGGGGGCGGAAAACAGCGGAATGCGGTTCGAGACACGGAAGATATGGGTATCGACCGCGATCCGCGGCACGCCGAAGGCGACGTTGAGCACGACGCTCGCCGTCTTCGTCCCGACGCCCGGCAGCACCTCCAGCGCCCCGGCTTCGCACGGCACCGCGCCGCCATGCCGCTCCAGTAGAATTCGCGACAACGCGATGACGTTCTTCGCTTTAGTGTTGAACAAGCCGATGGTGCGGATGAAGTGTCGGACCCGCTCCTCCCCGAGATCCACCATTTTCTGCGGCGTGTCGGCGATGGCGAAGAGCGGGGCGGTCGCGAGGTTCACGCTTCTGTCGGTGGCCTGAGCCGAGAGCACCACGGCGACGAGCAGCGTATAGGGGTTCAGGTATTCGAGTTCCGAACGCGGCTCCGGATCGGCCGCGCGCAACCGCGAAAAGATCTCGACCAAGGTCGTGTCATCGACAGGTTCGGGCGAGGTTTCGACGCCGACCGCCAGAGCGGGCATCAGCTCGGCCTTGAGCTTTGCCGGCTTTGCCGTGCTCTGGGCAGACTTCGCCAACTGACTTTTTACCGCACCAGGGGCAGAAGGGCGGGAAGACGGCTTTTTCGCTGACATCGGCGCGTTATATTCGGCCCATGGCGAGCGGCAACATTTCTGCGCATCCGGACGGGCTCGACCCGGCAACGATGGACCGGCCGGTCTACTCGGCGGTGATCCGGCCTCACCAATCCCTGAGTCAGGACGGGTTCCGGATCGTAATGGGGCTATGCTGCCTCGTTTCCCTTGTAACCTCGATTGCCTGCTGGCGGGCTGGCTTCTGGCCGATTGCCGGCTTCTTCGGCCTCGACATGCTGGCGCTCTACGTGGCGCTGAAGGTGAGCTTCCGCCGTGGACGCTCCTTCGAGGAGGTGGCGATCTCACCCATCGAGGTCTTCCTCGCCCGCATCGATCCGCGGGGCGTGCGGCGCGAATGGCGCTTCAACCCGCTCTGGACCAAGCTCAGCCGCATCGACGACGAGGAATTTGGGCTGCGGACGCTGACCCTGACCTCGCGCCGCGAGCACGTCGTCGTCGCCCGCGACGCCTCGCCGGATGAGCGAGCGATCGTCGCCGACGGCCTGACGCGAGCCCTGGCGCAGGTGAAGAGAGGGTTCTGAGTTCGCTTGCCAGTGCACCCCTGCCGCGGCGTGGCTGACAGATGCGATCCGCGGCCCCGTGACGGGCATTATCCGCGTTTCCTGTGTTTTTCCGATTGACGCCTGATCCAGTGCCCCCTATACCCCATTTCACCGACGGGGAGCCGCGGTCCACCGGTTGGTGGGTCGGGGGTCTTGTTGGTCTTCGGGATTGTTGGTGAGCGGAGCTGATCCGGGTGACTGGATCGGGCGATCGCTGTCCTTCTGTTCCGATGCGTCGGTCGATCCGGGCGCTTTGGCGCTGGTTTGGTTCGGTTGACAGAACGGTTCGCCGGCTCTAGACGCCGCGGACTGCCGGCGCCGGGTTGACCCGCGCTGCGGACTTCATCGCTGAGGGTAGGCTGACTGGGCCGGGCAACCGGGCTGTCGGCGCGTCTCTTGGTGAAGGGTTGTACCCTTGGGTGTGGCCTCTGCTGTTTGACAAGTGAATCATACGAGAAAGAGAAACGCGGGCGGCTTGTTTACGTCCTTGCGGGTTCGGCGAAAGT
>NZ_JAKSYB010000013.1:0-62077 GCF_022829505.1 Methylobacterium sp. J-043
ACGCAGGCAAACCCGCCAAGGTCGCCATCGTCGCCACCGGCCGACGCCTCGTCGTCCTCGCCAACGCCCTCCTCAAGGACGACAAAACCTTCGCTGAAAGCAACCTCATGGCTTGACCCGCAATACAGTCGCCGCTTGATCCAAGCGGGGACCGGATCGCCAAGCCCGCGCGGCGACTGAGCGAAGCCCAAATCCGCCATCCCGAAGGGATCAACCGGATTTGGCATGACACGGCGTCCGCCTGATCGAACCGGACATTCGACGAGACAGTACAAGGGCCGGAGATCCGCGCCGCAGGGCCATCGGTCGGCAAACCACACGGGGCGGGAGCGCCTCGCGCCGGGTGCCGGGTGCCGGCTCTGCCGCCGCCCGACGAAAGAGTCTTCGCCGACCTTCCGTCGTCCAGCCCGTGACCTGTCGAATCCTGCAACGGACGCGACGGTCTCTGCGCATCGTCTCGGCGATCTGTGCATCCTGATCGCCGGGACGACGTAAATCTGGTTTCGGCCTCCCAGCGCACCGGATGCAACCGCTCGCCGGGTCGTTTGTCGCGCCGTGGGTGTGGCCTGTTCGCTACATCTCAGGTCAAGGAAATGGTCTAGCTTGTGGGCGATCGGGTTTCTGCTGGGGATCAACAAGTGAAAAAACTTCTCACCTCTCTCGCCGCCTTCACGGCGCTGACCGCCGCGGCCTCCGCCGCCGACCTGCCGCGCCGCGCCGCTCCGCCGGTCTTCACGCCCATCCCGGTGTTCACCTGGACCGGTTTCTACGCCGGTTTCAACGCCGGCTACGGCTTCGGCGTCGAGGACAACGGTGCGGCTCCGGTCGTCGGCGTGAACAGCCTGACCGGCCTCGTGCGTCCCGGCCAGACGGCCGTCATCGCCTTCGGCGGCAACAACCGCAACGACGGCTTCGTCGGCGGTGGTCAGATCGGCTACAACTACCAGTTCACCCCGGGCTCCGGCGTCGTCGTCGGTATCGAGGCTGACGCTCAGTACGTCGACTTCGGCCGCAACCGGAACCAGTTCTCGGTCGTGAACAGCAACCCGGCCTTCCCGGGCATTGCCGCGCAGCAGGCGTTCAGCCCGAACGGCGTGTCCAGCCTCGACTTCTTCGGCACCGTCCGCGGTCGCCTCGGCTACGCCTTCGACCGCGTCCTGTTCTACGGCACCGGCGGCTTCGCCTACGGCGCCGGCGGCGGCCGTCAGTTCGGCCTGCCGAACTCCTCGACCGACGACTTCCGCACCGGCTACACCGCTGGCGGTGGTGTCGAGTACGCTCTCCCGACCGACTCGTTCCTGAACTTCTTCCGCTCCTCGGCGGTGACGCTGAAGGTCGAAGGTCTGTACGTGAACCTCGATCGCGGCGGCGGTGCCCTCAACGGCGCCTTCGCGGTGAACAACGCCGGCACGGTCATCACCACGGCCTCCCCGGGCGTGGTCGTCGTCTCCGGCCCCTCGCGCCGCAACGACACCGAGTTCGCCGTCGTCCGCGCCGGCCTGAACTACAAGTTCGGCAGCTACTAAGCCGAACCTTCGATAAAAGGGTCTCGAAACCAGGGAGCCCGGCCGCAAGGCCGGGCTTCTTGCGTTTCGCGCGCCATCACGTGCGCAAAGACACGAAAAAAGCCCGGCCTCGCGGCCGGGCTTCCTCGGGTCGTTCAACCCGAATCGGATCGGGTCAGGCGCTCGCCTGAATCCAGCGCGAGAGGTCGCCCTTGGGGGCAGCGCCGACCTTCTGGCTGGCGAGCTTGCCGTCCTTGAAGATCATCAGCGTCGGAATCGAGCGGATGCCGTAGGTCGAGGCGATGCCGGGGTTCTCATCGACATTGACCTTGACGATCTTCACCTTGCCCTGGAGATCGACGGAGATCTCTTCCAGCGCCGGGCCGATCTGCCGACAGGGGCCGCACCACTCCGCCCAAAAATCCACCACGACGGGCTCGGCGGACTGCAGAACGTCCTGCTCGAAGCTCGCATCGGTCACTTTCACGGTCGCCATCGTAAGTCCTTTCGACACGCGGGTCCCACGCGGGTGCATGGAGGGCCCCTGCGCAGAGGGCACCGAGAGCGGGTTCGGCGCCTCACGGTGAGGCGAGAATTGGCGACGCCTGACCGCTCGGTCAAGGCATCCCGCCCCGGCCGCAGGTCTGGCAGGCCGAACCCACATGGATAAGCCTGCGTTCGTCCCCGCAATCCCCCTGCCATCGCCCTGCCGGCATCCCTGCCGACGGCCGCGCTTCGTGACGAACCCCGTTGCGAGTCCGGCCCCTTGCACAGCCCAACCCTCGCCGTGGGCCGCCTGCGCCCCATTTGGCGGGCAAGATCGGCGACCCGCACAAGGATCAATCGACGTGACGCGCACCCTTTCCCTCTTGCTCGCCACCGTTGCGGCCCTCGGCCTCGATGCCCCTGCCTTCGCTCAGCAGCCCTCCGGACAGGAGACGCGCTCGCCCCGCATCGAGGGTGAATCCTTTCAGGCGCCGGCCGCGCCGAGCGCCGGTACGTCGGTCGCCGAGAAGGAGCCGCCGAACACCGAATACAAGCCGCTCCTGCCCAACCAGACCCGGGCGCCGGAGCCCGCGCAGAAGACCGAGTTCGAGACCGCCGTCGTGGCCAAGGGCCTGGAAAGCCCCTGGGCGATGGAGTTCCTGCCCGACGGGCGCATGATCGTGACCGAGAAGGCCGGCAAGATCCGCATCGTCGCCAAGGACGGCACGGTCGGTCAGCCGGTGGCCGGCGTGCCGAAGGTCGATCCGAAGGGGCAGGGCGGCCTGCTCGACATCACACTCAGCCCGAGCTTCGCCGCGGATCGCACGGTGTACTTCAGCTACAGCGAGCCGCGCGACAAGGGCAACGGCACCACGGTGGCCAAGGCCAAGCTGGTCGAGAGCGACGGCAAGGCCAAGCTCGACGACGTCAAGGTCATCTTCCGCCAGATGCCGACCTATGACGGCGACAAGCATTTCGGCTCGCGCCTCGTCTTCGCGCCCGACGGCAAGCTGTTCGTCACGGTGGGCGAGCGCTCCGACAAGCAGACCCGCGGGCAGGCACAGGATCTGACGAGCGGGCTCGGCAAGGTGTTCCGCATCGACACCGATGGCTCCGCGCCGAAGGACAACCCCTTCACCGGCGGCGAGAAGGCCAAGCCCGAGATCTGGTCCTACGGCCACCGCAACGTCCAGTCCGCCGCCCTGGACAGCCAGGGCCGGCTCTGGACCGTGGAGCACGGCCCCCGCGGCGGCGACGAGCTGAACCGCCCGCGCCCCGGCCTGAACTACGGCTGGCCGGTGGTCACCTACGGCATCGAGTACTCCGGCGAGAAGATCGGCGACGGCCAGACCCAGGCCGGCGGCACGGTGCAGCCGGTCTACTACTGGGATCCGGTGATCGGCCCCTCGGGCATGGCGCTCTACGACAAGGACCTGTTCCCGGCCTGGAAGAACCAGTTCCTCGTCGGCGGTCTCGTCAGCACCGGGATCGTCGCGCTCAAGCTCGACGGCGACAAGGTCGTCACCGAGGAGCGCATCCCGCTGGAACACCGCGTCCGCGACGTGCGGGTCGGCCCCGACGGCGCCGTCTACGCGGTGACCGAGGATGACGGCCAGATCGTCAAGCTGACCCCGAAGAAGGGCGGCTGAGGCTTACCAACCCGCAGCGACGCCCCCTCTCCCCGCATGCGGGGAGAGGGGGATGCACGGCCAACGTGTCGTCATCGACGATGCCGTCAAAGCCCGAGCTGCGATCCCTCCACCCGCCGCACCACCGGCCCCGAGGTCCAGACCAGCAGCGCCACGATCGCGTGCTCGGGCCAGATCGCGGCAGCGAGCCGCGCGTAGAGACTGACCTGGGCCGCCTCGCGCTCCGGCAGAGGCGCGTCGTCCGCGGGCGGGCGGCCGGTCTTGAAGTCACAGAGGATCACCCGGCCGTCCTCGACGACGAGGCGGTCGATCCGGCCGGTGACGTCGCGCTCGATCCCCTCGACGATGATCCGGCCCGAGAGTGCCACCTCGGCACGGGCTTGGGCCGAGAACAGCGGCGCGAGGTCCGGCGCCTCGATCAGCCGTAGAACCGAGCGGACGAGATCCTTGCGCTTGGACTCCTCCAGGGTTGGCGCGCGGGCACGGGCGAAGCGGTCGGCGGCCTCCGCCCGCCGGGCCGGCTCGATCCGCGGCAGGTGTTCGAGGAGCGAGTGGACCAGGGCGCCGCGACGGCGCGCTTCGGCATCCCCCAGGCGCCGCCGGGGCTGGCGCTGCCCGTCCGCCGCGCCAAGGGCACCCGAGGGACTCAGCGGCGGCGCGGCCTCGGCCTCCGGCGCCGCGGCCGAGAACAGCCAGTCCGGCACCACCTCGGGTTCCGGCGGAGCGGTGGCTTCAACGGCGGCGGCGGGCGCGGCGGCCGCGCCGTCGCGCCAGATCGTGATCGGCCCGTGCTCGGTCTCGAGCGCTTCGCCAGCCCCCAGCCCCCGCTCCAGGCCGATGCGGACCATCTCGCACCACGAGGCCGGCGTCTCCTGCGTCGCCCCGCGATAGGGCGCGATGACGAGGTGGTCGGCGGCCCGCGTCATGGCAACGTAGAGCAGGCGGTTGTGCTCCTCCCGCGCCCGCGCCTGGAGCGCGGAGCGGGCCCTGAGCGTCGCCGCGCAATCCTGCGTGCGCCCGCCGGTCCAAACCGGCGGCAATGGGCCGTCGGCGGAGTGGTCGAGGCCGAGCAGCGGCGGGTCGTTGCGGCCGAGCGGCTCGCAGCCGTCGATGACGACGACGACCGGAGCCTCCAGGCCCTTGGCACCGTGGACCGTCATCACCCGCACCTCGTCGCGGCCCGATTCGAGATCGCGCTTGACCGAGAGGCCGCTCTTATTCCGGCCGGGCCGCACGATGTAGTCGGCGAGGAACGCGTCGAGGCAAGGTGCATCGCCGCCATTCTCGGCGTCGGCGGCCTGGGCCAGGAACACGTCGATGGCATCGCCCGCCTCGCCGCCGAGCCGCGCCACCAGTCGGCTGCGCCCGCCATGGGGGCCGAGCAGGGCGGCATAAAAACCGAACGGGCCGTTTTCCGCCGCGAGCTGGATCCAGAGCCGCAGGGCCGCGAGGCCGCGGATCGCCGCCCCGTCGCCAGCCTCCGCGTGGCGGGTCAGGGCGTCTTCCAGCGTTTCGGCGAAGGGGCGGCGGGCGCAGATGCGGGTGAGGTCGTCGTCGCTGAGGCCGACCAAGGGCGTCTTGAGGGCGGTGGCGAGCGTCAGGTCGTCGGCCGGCAGCAGCCCGGCGCGGCCGGCTGCGACGAGGTCGAGCACGGCGATGTGCCCCGCGACCTCGAGCCGGTCCTGGCCCGCCACCGGCACGCCGAGTCCCTTCATCGCCCGGATCACCTCCTCGAAGGCGGCCGAGCGCTTACGCACGAGGATCAGCACGTCGCCCGGCCGCCAGACCCGGCCGCAGGCATCGCCCTTCGTCGTCCAAATCTTGACCGCGCGGGCGATGCGGCGGGCGGTGACGATGGCCGGGGCGTTGGGCTCCGGCGCATCGACGGGAGCGGCCCAGGCGTCGGGCTCCTCGGCGTCCGCCGGCTCCTCGATGCCCCAGAGTTCGACCGCGCCGTGCACCCCGGCACGGGCCGAGGCGTGGACCGTGCCCGGCGCGCCCGCGTCGAAGGAGAGGCCGGCAAAGTGCTCCGGTACGCCGAACACGGCATCGACCGCCGCGAGCACGTGGTTCGCGGTGCGGAACGATAGCCGCAGGCTGACATCGGCGAAATCGAGCCCGGCGCCTTCCGCCGCCTGCTCCCAAGCGCGGCGGGTCAGCTCGAACTCCCGCGGGTCGGCGCCCTGGAAGCTGTAGATCGACTGCTTGGGGTCACCCACGGCGAAGCGCGTGCGGGTGAGGCCGCGGGCGCCTTCGCCGGCCGCGAACTCGGCGGTGAGCGTGCGCAGGATCTCCCATTGCTGCGGGTTGGTGTCCTGCGCCTCGTCGACGAGGACGTGATCGACGCCGCGGTCGAGCTTGTACAGCACCCAGGACGCGCCGACCCGCGAGAGCAGATCGAGGGTCTTGTGGATCAGGTCGTCGAAATCGAGGGCGCCGAGACGCGTCTTCTGCGCCTCGACCCGGCGGTGGATCTCGGCAGCCAGCCGAAACAGGCCCAGCGTCCGGGCGAGCGCGCGGGCGGCGCGCAGGCTGTCGAAGAGCGGGATGAGGCGGGCCTGCTCGTCCAGCAGCGCCTGCTTCACGTCCTCCGGCACCGCCTTGGTGCCGAAGGATTTGGCCGCGCGCGGCTCGTCCTTGTCGGTGAAGAAGACCGAGCGGTAGGGGGCGAGCGCCTTGCCCGTATCGAGGGCGGCCTGCGCCGCCACGAGCCCGTCGGCGAGTTTTTCGTCGGTCGCCTTGCCGGTGCGCAGCCGGCCCGCGATCTCGCGCCAATCGCCGAGGCTGCTGCCCTTCAAAATTTCCGTCTCGATGGTCTCGACGCTGGCACCGTCCGGGAGCGCCAGGGCACGCGGCAGGCGGGCCAGCGCCGGCTCCAGGGCGCGGTGGTCGGAGAACAGGGCGCGGGTCCGCATCGCCGAGCGGATCGCGTCGCGTAGCGTATCGCCGGAGGCTTCGGCCCCGACCACGGCGAGCGCGTCGG
Source organism: Methylobacterium sp. J-043 (assembly GCF_022829505.1). Classification (NCBI taxonomy): domain Bacteria; kingdom Pseudomonadati; phylum Pseudomonadota; class Alphaproteobacteria; order Hyphomicrobiales; family Methylobacteriaceae; genus Methylobacterium; species Methylobacterium sp. J-043. The sequence continues at coordinate 6,624 of NZ_JAKSYB010000013.1, forward strand.
AGAGCGCTTGGTTGCCGCCAAGGATCGCGTCGGCGAGCACGTTGTCGGTCTCGATCTCGAACGCCTCGCGCGACTGGTTGTCGTCGAGCACAACGAAGCGGGCCGGCACGTTGGCCTCGAACGGGAACATGTGCAGCAGCCGCTCGCAGAGCGCGTGCAGGGTCTCGATCTTGAGGCCGCCCGGCGTCTCGACGGCGCGGGCGAACAGACGGCGGGCGAGCCGCAGGGTGTCGCGGGTGGGCCGCTCGCCGGTGAGTTCGGTGAGCTCCGCGGTCAGCACCGCCTCCTCCAGCGTCACCCAGCGGCCGAGGCGCTGGAACACGCGGATCGACATGTTGGCGGCCGCCGCCTTGGTGAAGGTGAGGCAGAGGATGCGGCCGGGTGGTGCCCCGTCGAGGAGCAGGCGCAGCACCCGGTCGGTGAGCACCTTGGTCTTGCCCGCCCCCGCATTGGCCGAGACCCAGGCCGAGAGGCGCGGGTCGGCGGCCCGGCGCTGGGCCCCCTTGGTCAGGTCATCGACGGTGAAGCCGGTCAGCGGGGCGTTCACGCGGCCTCTCCTTCGCCGCCCAGCGACCATTCGAGCACGCGGGCGAGGTGATCGTACTCGTTGTAGGCGCGCTCGTATTGCGGATAGGGGCGCGACAGGTAGGCGGCTTCGCCGGTCATGTAGCGGGCGATCAACCCGCGCAGGCGCTGCCAGTGCTCCTCGACGATGGCCTCGACCGCCCGCGCATCACCCGGCGGCGGCTTGATCGGGATCGGCCGGAACGGCTCGCGCCCGCCCGAGGCGTGGACGTAGAGCAGATCCGGCGGGGAGGCGGCCTTCAGCCCCTCGAAGGCGCCGTGCATCAGCATTGCCGCCTCCAGGGTGAGCTGGGGCGAGAAACCGGCGAAGACCGTGCGGTTGCTCGGCGGCGTGCCGGTCTTGAAATCGACGATGCAGTAGCTGCCGTCGGCGCGGGCCTCGATCCGGTCGGCGCGGGCCGAGAGGGTGAAGGTTCGCTCGCCCAGGGGGATCGTCACCTTGCCCGAGCGCTCGGCGTGGATCGTGCGCAAGCCCTGACGCTGGCTCGCCTCCCATTCGAGGAAGGCGACGGCCATGCGCTCGTAGCGGGGAAACCACTCGGCGTAGAGTTCCGGGTACTGATCCTCGAGCGGGCCGAACGCATCAAGGGCGATGGTCAGGAGTAGGGCTTCAGCGTCTGCCGGCAGCGCGCCGGGATGGGCTGCGGAAAAATCGCCGAGGACCTTGTGGATCAGGCTGCCGCGCTCGGCCGCGCCCGGCACCACGGCGATCGGCTCCAGCGCTTCCAGCCCCAGGATATGCCGGGCGTAGATCGAGTAGGGGTCGCGCACCAGCGTCTCGATCTCGGTGACGCTGAGGCGCTCCGGGAACAGGGCAGGGTCGGGCTTCGGCGCCGGGCGCTTGAGGCGCGGCGGCGCTGCCTCCTGGCCGCGGTCGAGCCGCGCGGCGAGCCCGCGCAGGCGCCCGCCGCGGGCGATGGCCCCGGCCCAGACCGCATCCCCGCCGAAGGCACGCAGGCGCTGGAGGAAGCGCGATGGCACGGTCGGCGAGCCCTCCCGCTTGGCCGCGCGGGTCACGACGGCATCGTGGGTGCCGAGCCCCTGCACGAAATCGTGGGCAGCCTGGCCGATCCGCCGCTCCGGCGGGCTCAGGCCCACATCCCCGCGCATCGGCCGGTTGAGGAAGGCGTCGGTGGTCTGGCGCACCGGCCAGACCGCCTCATCGAGCCCGCCCAGCACGATGCGATCGACGGAGAGCAGGCGCGCTTCGAGCGGCCCGAGGATGCGCAGGCGCGGATGCGCGTCCCGCTGCGCGCAGGCCACGGTGCGGTCGCGAGCGAGCGCGGTGAAGAAGGCGGCGTAGTCGGAGAACCGGCCCGGCAGCTCTTCCTGCTCGGCGGATTCGAGAGCGTCGAACAGGCCGTCGAGGGTATCGAGGGAGGGATCGTCGGTCTCGTTTGCGTCGCCATCCTCCGCCCCGCCCATCATCCGCTCGCAGGCCTCGCGGTGCCCGGCGGCGAGCGCTACGAGGTTGCCGATCTCGGGCTGCCGATCGGTGCGGAACGCATCGAGGGCGATCTCCAGCCGGTCGAGGATTTGCTCGGCCAGATCCCAATCGACCGGCTTCAGGCGCTTCTTGGCGCGCGGCACCCGCTCGGTGGCGTTCCGTTGCAACGCCACCGCCGCGCGCATCCCATCGAGACTGTTCTTCGGAATCGGGGCGGGGCCGCGTAGCCCCCCGATTTCCAGGGCCGCGGCCGCGCGCACGACCTCGCTGCGGGTGAGCCCGAGCCGGACGAAGGGGTGGGCGAGAAGCGCGATGACGCGGGCCGGCGCCATCTCGGCGGCGAGTTCGGCAACGAGCCGGGCGAAGCGCCCCGCCTGCGAGCGCGCCAGACTCAGGCCCGCCGAATCCTCCGCCGTGATGCCCCAGCGCGCGAGTTCGGCCGAGACGCGCAGCGCCAATCCGCGGTCGGGCGTGACGAGGGCCGCGGTGGCGCCGGGTGTCTCCAGCGTTTCGCGGAGCGCCAGCGCGGCGACCAGCGCCTCCTCGCGCTCGTCCGCCGCCTCGACCACGGCGAGGCCCGCCATACCCTCCTGCGCGAGGGTCATCCGCTCGGCCGCATCGAGCCCGGCCCAGGCGTCGGTGGTCTCGGCGGGGCGCAGGGCCTGCGACAGCAGCTTTTCGCGTGCCACCGCCTCGGGCGGGAGAGCCCCCAGCGTCTCGATATCCTGACGCTCGACGGCAAAGCCCCTCGGCCCGGTCAACGCCCGCAGGATCGCCTGCGGATGGCCGTGGGCGACCTCCCCGCGCTTGCCGCCGGCGCCGTCGATGGCCTCCCAGCCCTCCGCATCGAGGTGCAGGTCGAGCCCCGGCAGCACCACCGCGCCGCGGGGCAGGCGGGCCACCGCCGCGATCAGCCGGGCAGTGGCGGGCACCGAGCCGGTGGAGCCGGCCACGACCACCGGATCGCCCGGCCGCTCGCGGAAGAGCCGGTCGGCCTCGGCGAGCACGAGGCGGCGGGCGCGGGCGGTGGGGTCGGCCAGCGAACGGGCGGCGAGGATGTCGGGCCAGTGCTCGGCGGCGATCTTCAGGAAGTCGAGGGTGAGGCGGAAATAGCGCGAATGTTCGGCCTCCACTGCGGCCGCGATCTCGCTCCAGGGCAGTCCCTCGACGGTCAGCGCGTCCATCAGCCCTTCGAGGTCGGCGGCGAGCGCCACCGCGTCGGCGGGGGAGGAGGGGACGAGGAAGGGCACCTCGTCGTCGATGGGCAAGAGTTCGCGGTCGACCGTCTCCGCCCATTTCTGGACGAGGCGGGCCAGGATCAGCCGGCGCTCCAGCGCGGGGATCGAGGGGTAGAGCAGGTCCTCCGGCGTCTCCAGAAGCGTGTTGGACGAGAGGTCGAGTTCCGCCTCATCGGCTTCACCCAGCGGGATCATCCGCGGCAGCAGGGCCGCGCCGCCGAGGCGTTGCGCCAGCACGGTCGAGAGTGCGCGCACCGCCCGCTGCGTCGGCAGGTAGAGCGTCACCGAGGCCAGCGCGAAGGGATCGCCGCCGACCGCGCCGACGAGGCGGCCCGAGACGAGGGCGTCCGCCAGCGTCGGCAGGAACGGCGCGCCGGGGGGAATCGTGAAGACGCGGGGGGCGGCGCTCGCGGACATGCTCGACGGTTTGAACCTGACGCTCTGCGGTCGGGACCGACCACCTGAGGGCAAGATGGTGAAGGCTTTCGAAAAGAGGCAGGCGCCGGCCTCGGCCGCTCCGCCCACCGTTCGAGCTTTGTTCTAGCATGGGGCGGCGATTTGTGGAGGGCCGCCTGTTCGCCGCACCAGGCTTGGCTTATCTCCTCCGCCGTTCCCCGACAGGGCAGCGCAGTAGGCGGACCGGTGGAAGAAGTTTTCATCCGATGGCTCGGCTCGACGGCCTCGCTCCGCAGCGAGATCGTCACGGCCATCGGCCTCGTGCTCACGTTCGGCGTCAGCGTCCATGTGCTGCTGCGCAAGCGCGTGGTCGGCGCGGCGATCGGCTGGATCGGGCTGGCTTGGCTGGCACCTGTGTTCGGGACGTTGCTCTACCTCACCTTCGGCATCAACCGAGTGGAGCGGCGCGCCCGCCGGCTGAAGCGGCGCCCCTCACAGACCATCGACGACACGCCGCAGCCCTCCGCTCACGTGCCCGAGCGCTACCACGCCCTCGACTTGGCGGTGCAAGCGGTCACCGGCCTGCCGACGGTGGCGGGCAATCGGTTCGAGATGTTCCGCAACGGCGACGAGGCCTATCCGGCGATGTTGGCGGCGATCGGGGAGGCGCGCCGCAGCGTCGCCCTGTCGAGCTACATCTTTCGCGACGACGCCACCGGCCGCGCGTTCTGCGACGCGTTGAAGGCGGCGCAGGATCGCGGCGCCGAGGTGCGCGTGATCCTCGACGGCATCGGCAGCGGCTATTTCTTCCCGGCCGCGTGGCGGCATCTGCGCCGGCTCGGGGTGCCGGCCGGCCTGTTCATGCACTCCGTCCTGCCCTGGCGGATGCCGTTCCTGAACCTGCGCACGCACAAGAAGCTGCTGATCCTCGACGGGAGGGTCGCCTTCACCGGCGGCGTCAACATCTCCGACGGTAACCGGGTCTCGGAGAAGCCGGACTTTCCGATCCGCGACACGCATTTCCGGATCGAGGGCCCGGTGGTCGAGCACCTGACCCAGGCCTTCATCGCCGATTGGCTGTTCGTCAGCGACGAGGAGTTGGAAGGCGAAGCGTGGCTGCCGCCACTGGCGCCGGCCGGCGCGGTCACCGCCCGCGTCGTCACCTCCGGCCCGGACGCCGATATCGAGAAGATCGCGACCGTGGTGCTCCAGGCGATCGCCTGCGCGAAGGAGTCGATCCGGCTGACGACGCCCTATTTCCTGCCCAACGAACTCGTGCTGAACGCACTCAGCCTCGCGGCGGCCCGGGGGATCGCGGTCGATGTCGTCATCCCGCGCGAGAGCGACCACCGCTTCGTCGATTGGGCGACCCGCGGCCATATCGATCCGCTCCTGAAGAGCGGCGTGCGGGTCTGGATCGACGAGCCGCCCTTCGATCACTCGAAGGCGATGACCGTCGATGGGCAATGGTGCTTCATCGGCAGCGCGAACTGGGATTCGCGCAGCTTCCGCCTGAACTTCGAGCTCAACGTGGAGGTCTACGACGTGGCGCTGGCCCGGGCGCTCGAAGCGTTCATTGCGACGAAGTTTCAGACCCCCCTGCGCCAGGCCGACCTCGACGCCCGCTCGCTCCCCGTACGCCTGCGCGACGCAGCCGTCCGACTGCTTCTGCCATACCTCTGAGCCGGCCGACCGAGGCGGTCCCCTCCGGCGCGGGGGAGAGGTGCACCACGATCGGGTGATGGTCGGAGAGCCCGCGGGGCAGGACCATGCGCTCGTGGCAGACGAGCCCGCGCACGAGGCAGCGGTCGAGCCGCAGCGGTAGCACATCGACCATGGCGTGGGTCGGCCGCCGGGGGCCGACATCGCGGAAGCCCGGCAGCAGCGCCGGGCCGACGATGTTGTAATCGCCGAGCACCGCAGCGCGCGGCGGAAGGTGGCTCTCGATCCGCCGCAACTGGCGCCGATTCAGCACCTGCCCGTGCGAGAGGTGCACGTTGGCGACGCCGAACTCGCCGGTGTCGAGCACTTGGCAGACCCGGTCGATCAGTACCCCCGGCGGCAGGGTGACGATCTCGGGCGGGTTGGGCCACGGCGTCGGGCTCCACATCGCCGGACCGTGGATGCGGCCGGGCAATTGCGCCCAGGCATAGACCCCGCCGACCCGCTTGGTCAGCGCCGCGATCTCCTTCGTCGCCTCCTGCATCAGCAGGAAATCCGGCCGCTCCTGCTCGATCAGCGTCACGAGGCAATCCACCGCCGCGCCGGTGCGGCGCAGCAGGTTCCAACTCACGATCTTCTTCGTGTTCGGACCCGGCTCGGCGGTGATCGGAGGGGGACGTCTGAGGAGCATGGCAGTCCGTTTGCCCGGATCACGTGACGGCTTCAGGGCGACGGGGAGGCAATGCGCGGAGGGCGGATCGGTTCGCGCATCACTGCGCCGCGCCAGGGTACTTCCCCTGATTCTGCCCGTGATTCTTGCGGTCGAGGAAAGCCCCGATGCCGTCTTCCGCCGCCCGCGCCAGCATGTTCTGCGTCATCACGCGGCCGGCATGGGCGTAGGCGTCAGCCAACGGCATCTCCAGTTGCTCGTAGAAGGCCCGCTTGCCGACCCGCACGGTGTATGGGCTACGCGCGGCGATCCCAGCGGCGAGCGCCTTCGCGGCGGCCAGAGCGCCGCCCGCTTCCACCACGTCGTTGACGAGGCCGAGGTGCCGGGCCTCCGCCGCATCCGCCATGTCGGCGGTGAGCAGCATCCGCATCGCCGCCTTGCGCGAGAGGTTGCGCGAGAGCGCTACCATCGGCGTCGAGCAGAACAGGCCGATCTGCACGCCCGGCGTGGCGAAGCGCGCCTGCGCCCCCGCCACGGCCAGATCGCAGGACGCCACGAGCTGGCAACCGGCCGCCGTCGCGACGCCCTCCACCGCGGCGATCACCGGCTGGGGCAAGGCGGGGATCGCCATCATCACGTCTGAGCACAGCGCGAACAGCGCCTCGAACCGTTTCGCGCCGCGGTCGGGGTCGCTGCGGTAGCCCGTCATCTCCTTGAGGTCGTGGCCGGCGCAGAAAGCGGGACCCGCCCCTGCCAGCACTACGGCGCGCACCGCGTCGTCCCCGGCGAGGTCGGCAAAGGTCGCGCGCAGCGCTTCGAGCAGGGCAAGGGAGAGGGCATTGCGGGCACTCGGCCGGTTGAGCGTCAGGGTCGCGACGCCGTCGCGGTCCTCACGCAGCAGAAGAGGGTTCGTGCCGGTTTCGCCCATGAGCATCCTCGTCGCGCCGATGTCATGAGGCGTGTTCTCGCTCGCCATGACAAGCGCGGCAATGCCGCCCCCTAGCCCGCTGTTGTGCGGTGCCATACCGTGCGCCGCACCAAAGCCCTGCCAGCCTGGAGATCGCCTCCGTTGACCGACGAGACCACCCGCCCCACCACCCGCACGCCCGACCACGCCATCGAGCCGATCTTCGCCGAGCGCTGGTCGCCACGCGTCTTCACCGGGGAGACGGTGCCGGAAGCCGAATTGCTGCGGATGTTCGAGGCGGCGCGCTGGTCGCCCTCATCCTACAACTCGCAGCCCTGGCGCTTCCTCTACGCGCTGCGCGGCACGCCCGAATGGCAGACGTTCTTCGAACTCCTTGTGCCCGGCAACCAGAAATGGGCCGAGGGCACCGGTGCCCTCGTCTTCCTCGTCTCCAGCGAGCGGATGAAGGTCGGCGAGGAATTGAAACCATCGGCCAGCCACTCGCTCGATGCCGGCGCCGCCTCGCTCGCCTTCGCGCTCCAGGCCAACCGTCAGGGCTGGCACGTCCACGGCATGGGCGGCTTCGACCGGGAGCGGGCGCTCACGGTGTTGAACGTCCCCGAGCATCACCGGGTCGAGGCGGCCTACGGGGTCGGACGCGCGACACCCTGGGCGGAATTGAGCGAGGAGCAGAGGGCCAAGGAGCGCCCGAACGGCCGCCGCCCGATCACCGACTTCGCCTTCCGCGGCGGCTTCCCGCAGCAACAGGACTGAACGCAGACGGCCGAGCGCAGCACGCGGATCGGCGCGGCCTGCACGGGGATGGATGAGAGACACCCGGACGCGCTCGGATGCGGCGCGGCCGGGCGGAAGAGGCGGGACCGGCCCAGCGCTGCCGCATGTTTGAGGACATTGCCGTGCCGGAGCCGGCCAACACCTATGAAAAACTCGTCGCGGATTTCCGCTGGGAGATCCCCGAGCGCTACAACATCGCGGCCGATGTCTGCGACCGCTGGGCGCTGAGCGAGCCCAACCGCACCGCGCTTCTCGTGCTCGGCCCCGACGACCGCCCCGAGCCGGTGAGCTACGGCCGCCTGCGCGCCGATTCCCTGCGGCTCGCGGCGGCGCTGGCCGCGCGCGGCGTCGAACCGGGCGACCGGGTGGCGGTGCTGCTGCCGCAATCGGCGGCGGTGGTGGTGACGCACTTGGCCGCCTACCGGCTCGGGGCGATCGCGCTGCCGCTCGCCGGCCTGTTCGGGGAGGCGGCCCTGCGCCACCGCCTCACCGATTCCGGCGCACTTGCGATCGTCACCGATGCACCCGGGCTGGCCAAGCTGGAACGGCTGCGCGCCGACCTGCCGGATCTCGTCACGATCCTCTCGGTCGATGGGGCAGGGGAGGCCGCGGAGGATTTCTTCGCGGCCCTGGAGAGCGCCCCGGACCGGTTCGAGACGCGGGCCACCGGGCCCGACGATCCGGCGCTGATGATCTACACCTCCGGCACGACCGGCCTCGCCAAGGGGGCGCTGCATGGTCACCGGGTCCTGCTCGGCCACCTGCCGGGCTGGAGCGTGATGCACGGCTTCCCGCCCGAGGGAGCCGGGCTGATGTGGACCCCCTCCGACTGGGCCTGGGCCGGCGGCCTTCTCAACGTGTTGATGCCGTCGCTGCGCCTCGGCATGCCGGTGGTCGCCCGACCGCTCGGCCGGTTCGAGCCGGAGACGGCTTTCCGGCTGATGGCGGATCTGCATGTCACCCACGCCTTCCTGCCGCCGACCGCGCTGCGCATGCTGCGCAGCGTCGCGAACCCGCGTGAGACATTCGACCTCTCCGCCTTGCGCAACATCGCCTCGGCCGGCGAGGCGCTCGGGGCGGAGACCTTCGATTGGGCGCGCGATGCCCTCGGCCTCACCATCGGCGAGGCCTACGGCCAGACCGAGTGCAACCTCGTTCTGGCTTCCAGCGCGCGGATCGGCGTGGCGCGGGCCGGCGCGACGGGCCGGCCGGTGCCCGGCCACCGCGTCGCGGTCTTGCGCGAGGACGGGACCGAGGCCGACGCGGGCGAGACCGGCGAGATCGCCGTTCGCGCCCCCGATCCGGTGCTGTTCCTCGGCTACTGGCGCCAGCCCGAGGCGACCGCCCGGAAAATCCGCGACGGCTGGTGGATGACCGGCGACCAGGCGCGGCGCGACACGGAGGGCTACATCCGCTTCGTCGGCCGCGAGGACGATCTCATCACCTCCGCCGCCTACCGGATCGGCCCGGCCGAGATCGAGGCCTGCCTCTGCGCCCATCCGGCCGTGGCGCTTGCCGCCGCGGTGGGCGTACCCGACCCGCTGCGCACCGAGACCGTGAAGGCCTTCATCACCCTGCGCGCGGGCTTTTCGCCCTCCGAGGCGCTGGCCGCCGAGATCCTCGCCTTCGCCAAGGCCCGGCTCTCCGCCCACGAGATGCCGCGCGCGCTCAGCTTTCGCGACACCCTGCCGATGACGACGAGCGGCAAGATCATCCGGCGGCAATTGCGCGACGAGCCGGCCTGAGCCCCCAGCCGTTCACCCTGGAATTAAACGCATAAAGACATCTTTATGTCTTGATTGCTCCCTAGAGCGAGCCCTGCTACAGGGATGGCCGACCCGGCCGGGTGAACCGGCCGATGCGCCGGGCTGAAGTGCCGAAACGATTGGTCGTTTCGCGCCGGCCACGACTGAAAAGGGATACCGAGATGGCAGTTGCCAACGATTACATCGTCAAGGACATCGGGCTGGCCGATTACGGCCGCAAGGAAATCTCGATCGCCGAGACCGAGATGCCCGGCCTGATGTCGACCCGCGCCGAGTACGGCGCGTCGCAGCCGCTGAAGGGCGCCAAGATCGCCGGCTCGCTGCACATGACGATCCAGACCGCGGTGCTGATCGAGACCCTGAAGGCGCTCGGCGCCGACATCCGCTGGGTGTCGTGCAACATCTACTCGACCCAGGACCACGCCGCCGCCGCCATCGCCGCTGCCGGCATCCCAGTCTTCGCCGTGAAGGGCGAGACCCTGACCGAGTACTGGGACTACACCTCGAAGCTGTTCGACTGGCATGACGGCGGAATGCCGAACATGATCCTCGACGACGGCGGCGACGCCACCATGTTCGTCCATCTGGGCCTGCGCGCCGAGAACGGCGACACCGCCTTCCTCGACAAGCCGGAATCCGAGGAGGAGGAGGTCTTCTTCGCGCTCCTGAAGAAGAAGCTCGCCGAGAAGCCGAAGGGCTGGTTCGCGGGTCTGGCCGACTCGATCAAGGGCGTCTCCGAGGAGACCACCACGGGCGTGCACCGCCTCTATAACCTCGCCAAGGAGGGCAAGCTGCTCTTCCCGGCGATCAACGTGAACGACTCGGTCACCAAGTCGAAGTTCGACAACCTCTACGGCTGCAAGGAGTCGCTGGTCGACGGCATCCGCCGCGGCACCGACGTGATGATGGCCGGCAAGGTCGCGATGGTCGCGGGCTTCGGCGACGTGGGCAAGGGCTCGGCCGCTTCGCTCCGCAACGCCGGCTGCCGCGTGCTCGTCTCCGAGATCGATCCGATCTGCGCCCTGCAGGCGGCGATGGAAGGCTACGAGGTCGTCACGATGGAAGACGCGGCGCCCCGCGCCGACATCTTCGTGACCGCCACGGGCAACAAGGACATCATCACGATCGAGCACATGCGGGCCATGAAGGACCGTGCGATCGTGTGCAACATCGGCCACTTCGACAACGAGATTCAGGTCGCCGGCCTGAAGAACCTCAAGTGGCAGAACATCAAGCCGCAGGTCGACGAGATCGAGTTCGCCGACGGCCACCGCATCATCCTCCTCTCGGAGGGCCGCCTAGTGAACCTCGGCAACGCGACGGGCCACCCGTCCTTCGTGATGTCGGCCTCCTTCACCAACCAGACGCTCGCCCAGATCGAGCTCTGGACGAACCCCGGCAAGTACGAGCGTCAGGTCTACACCCTGCCCAAGGCCCTCGACGAGAAGGTCGCGGCGCTGCACCTCGAGAAGATCGGCGTGAAGCTTTCCAAGCTCCGCCCCGATCAGGCCGCCTATATCGGCGTGTCGCAGACCGGCCCGTTCAAGCCCGAGCACTACCGCTACTGATCGGCCGTCGGGCCTTCGGCTTCCGCGCAGGAAATCGGAGGCCTGGTGCCGCTCAGCGTAAGATTCGCGAGGAAGCCCGGCCCATGGCCGGGCTTCTTTGCGTTTCGGCGACATCCGCCGCAGGTGCGGCAGGTGACGGATGTGGCCGCGAATCTGTTTTGGCGGTCGCCGCGGCGGCGCGAAGTCAGATGCCGGCCCTAGCCCGACGCCCCGAAAGTCTTAAAAATTCGTCAAGTGCCGATTTTGGCGGTGTGGCTTTTGGGTGCTGTGTGGCGCCGGAATGCAGAGCCGACGGGTTCCGGGCCATAAAGGCGCTTCCAGGCGGAATCGACCCCGCGTTACAGTGGCGCGAATCTTCGGAAGCAGGTGCCCGCGCGGCGGCGGCAAGCCGGTCGCGGCGGTGGGTATTTGCCCGGTGCCGTCCGGGAGCTTTCCAGGCGTGGGCCCGAGGGCCTGCGGAGCGTGCCGGGTTTGGGGTGGGGGCGGGACATGGGTCTGGAACGGGCGGCGCGCGCCCTGTCGCGCGTCGGCGTCCTCGTCGTCGCGGCACCGGTCGCGGCACTCGCCGAGGGCGCTCCGTCCATTGAAGCGAGGCCGATGCTGGGAGCGATGCAGACGCACAACGTGGCCGGCCTCGCCGTCGTCCTCGGCCTGATCCTGTTCGCGACCATCCTGTCGCTGGTCTATCTGCGCGAGCGCGTCGGCTGGACGCGCAAGGAGCGCGCGCTTCAAGACGAACTCGCCCACCTTCGCGGCGCACATGACCGCGCCGAGATGCTGCTCCATTCCGAGCGTCAGGTCCTCGTCGCCTGGGCCGGGCGCGGCGAGCCGGCGATCGTGGGCGATGCGGGCTTTGCCCAGGATCTGCGAAATCAAGATCCCCGACATCAGGATCCCCGACATCAGGATCCGCGCGGGCTTCAGGGCGGCTCCCGGCACCTGCTTGCCTTCGGCACGTGGCTCGCGCCGCAGGACGCGCAACTGCTCGACTCCGCCGTCGCGACGCTGCGCGAGCGCGGCACCGGCTTCCGGATGAACCTACGCAGCCTGGCCGGGCGCTACATCGAGGCGCAGGGTCAGGCGGTCGGCGGGCGGGCATTGCTGCGCCTGCGCGAGACCACCGACGAGCGCCGCGAGCTGATCGAGCTGCGCCACACGCTGGAGGAGGCCAAACGCGGCCTGTCCGCGCTGGCGGGCCTGCTCGACGCGTTGCCGCAGCCGATCTGGCACCGGAGTCCGGACGGGGCGCTCGCCTTCGTCAACGCCGCCTACGCCGCCGCCGTGGAGGCCCCGAACCGCGAGGCCGCCCTGAGCCACGGCCTCGAACTGCTCGACCGGGGCGCCCGCGAACAGATCGTCCGGCAGGCACGCCGGCCGGGCCTGCCCGCCCAGGCCCTGCGCCTCTCGGCGGTGGTGGCGGGCGCGCGCCGCACCCTCGATGTCAGCGAGAGCACGCTGGAAACCGGCCGGGTCGGTATCGCCGTCGATGTCTCGGAGCTGGAGAGCGTACGGGCCGACCTGCAGCGGCAGATGGACGCCAATGTCCGCACCCTCGACCAATTGCCGACCGCGGTGGCGATGTTCGACGCGCGCCAGCGCCTGATCTTCCACAACGCCGCCTATCAGCGGCTGTGGGACCTCGACCCGGCCTTCCTCGAAGGCCGCCCGCTCGACGGCGAGATCCTCGACCGCCTGCGCGCCGCGCGCAAGCTGCCCGAGCAGGCCGATTTCCGTTCGTGGAAGACCGATGTGCTCGCCGCCTACCGCGCGGTCGAGCCCACCGACACGCCCTGGTACCTGCCCGACGGGCGGACGCTGCGCGTCGTCGCCGACCCCAACCCGCAGGGCGGCCTGACCTATCTCTACCACGACGTCTCGGAGAGCATGAAGCTCGCCTCGCGCTACGACGCGCTGATGAAGGAGCAGGCCGAGACCCTGGAAGCCCTCAAGGAGCCGGTGGCGGTGTTCGGCGCCGACGGGCGCCTGACGGTGGCCAACCGCGCCTTCGCCGCGACCTGGCGCCTCGACCCGGCGACGCTCGCGGGCAAGCCGCATGTCGATGCGGTGATCGCCGCCTGCCGGGCGCTGACCCCGGACCAGAGCCCCTGGGCCGGCATCCGCCAATCGGTCACCGGCCTGTCCGAGACCCGCAGCGGCCATAGCTGCCGCCTCGACATCAACGACGGCACGGTGCTCGACTGCTCCTCGCAGCCGCTGCCGCTCGGCGCGACGCTGCTGACCTTCATCGACGTCACAGCGAGCGCCAACGTGGAGCGGGCGCTGACCGAGAAGAACGACGCCCTGGAGCGCGCCTCGCAACTGCGCGACACCTTCGTCCACCACGTCTCCTACGAACTGCGCTCGCCGCTCACCAACATCATCGGCTTCACCCAGCTCCTCGGCGACGAGACGGTCGGGGCGCTGAACGAGCGTCAGCGCGAATATTCCGAGCACATCATGCGCTCGTCGGCCGCGCTGCTCGTCATCATCAACGACATCCTCGACCTCGCCTCGATCGATGCCGGCTCGCTCGAACTCCAGCGCGAGACCATCGACGTGCGCGCGACCGTGGAGGCCGCCATCCGCGGCATCGAGGATCGGCTGGCGGAATCCGATATCGGCCTCGACCTCGACGTGCCGGAGGGGGTCGGCAGCGTGTTCGCCGACGGCAAGCGGGTACGCCAGATCCTGTTCAACCTGCTCTCCAACGCGGTCGGCTTCTCCGCGCCCGGACAGCAGGTCCGCGTCGAGGCGCGGCGTGAGGGGACGGCGCTGCGCCTGACGGTGACCGATCGCGGACGCGGCATCGCGCCCGAGGTCATCGACCGGGTGTTCGACCGGTTCGAGAGCAACACACTGGGCACCAAGCATCGCGGCGTCGGCCTCGGCCTCTCGATCGTGCGCTCCTTCGTCGAGCTGCACGGCGGCCGGGTCGAGATCCACTCGGCACCGGGGACGGGCACGCGCGTCACCTGCCTCTTTCCCGTAGAGCCGCCGCCGGGCAATGGCGATCTCGCCGAGGCCGCCGAGTAGGACCGGGCGTTCACGGAATCGGGATGAGATTGGCCGACGCCGAGGGGCGGGGCTCACCGCGGCTGCTGAAAATGGTTAAACATCCCCCGCTAGAAGGGTTGAGGCTTAACCCTGATCGGGGTGGCCGTTCGCGGCGTTGCGGAGGATTGGGGCGTTGAGCGAGGATCCGGACGGCATGGCGGGAAGCCCGCGGCCCGGCCCGTCGCAAGGCGAGGCGCAGCCGGCAGCGACGCCGCGGCGCGCCGCCTGGGAGGTGCTGCTGCCCGAGGAGGGTGCGACCGAGGACATGGCCGCGTTCCTCGCCGGCATCCTCATGCCCGGCGATCTCGTGGCCCTGTCCGGCGGGCTCGGCGCGGGCAAGACCACGCTCGCCCGCGCGATGATCCGCGAATTGGCCGGAGATCCGCGGCTCGAAGTGCCGAGCCCGACCTTCACCCTGATCCAGCCCTACGAGACCCGCACCGGCCGCAGCGTGATCCACGCCGACCTCTACCGCCTGCGCGGGCCCGACGAACTGGTGGAACTCGGCTTCGACGAACTCTCCGAGACCGCGATCACCCTGGTCGAGTGGCCCGAGCGCTTGGGCACCCGCGACAACCCCACCTTGATGGTCGAACTGTCCCTGCGGGCGGAGTTCGGCGAGGAGGCCCGCCTCGTGCGGATCGACGGCACGGACGAGATGCGCGAGCGGCTGACACGCGCCCGCGCCATCCGGGCCCTGCTCGCCCGCAGCGGCTGGGACGAGGCCGACCGGGTGCTGATGCAGGGCGATGCCTCGTCGCGCGCCTACGAGCGGCTGGTGAAGCCGGGCGGCGAGACCGCCGTGCTGATGATCTCGCCGCCCCGGCCCGACGGGCCGCCGGTGAAGGACGGAAAGCCCTACAGCGCCGTGGTCAAGCTCGCCGAGAGCGTCCACGCCTTCGTCGGCATGGACCGGGCGCTGCGCGCGATCGGCTTCTCCGCGCCGAAGATCCTGGGCGAGAACCTCGATGCCGGGCTGCTGATCCTGGAGGATCTCGGCGCCGAGCCGGTGATCGAGAGCGGCGCGCCGCGCCCCGAGCGCTACGCCGAGGCCGTCCGGCTGCTGGCCAAGCTCCATGCCACCGATCTGCCGACGGCCGTGCCGGTGAGCGAGGGGATCGACCACGTCATCCCGCCCTACGACCTCGAGGCCCTGCTGTTCGAGGCGGAACTGCTGCCCGAATGGTACGCGCCCGCGATCCGCGGCACGAGCCTGTCACCGGCGGCGCGGAGCACCTTCCGCGACCTGTGGGCCGAGGCGCTGAAGGACCTAATCGCCGAGCCCGCCACCTGGACCCTGCGCGACTACCACTCGCCCAACCTGATCTGGCTCCCCGAGCGGACCGGTCTCGAGCGGGTCGGGGTCATCGACTTCCAGGATGCGGTGATGGGTCATCCGGCCTACGACGTCGCCTCGCTGCTCCAGGACGCGCGGGTCGATGCCAGCGCCGATTTCGAGCTGCGCCTGCTCGGCCTCTACATCCGCGAGCGCCGCGGGCGGGATATCGGCTTCGACATGCAGGCCTTCGCCCGCGCCTATGCGGTGCTGGCGGCGCAGCGCGCCACCAAGATCCTCGGCATCTTCGCCCGGCTCGATAAGCGCGACGGCAAGCCAGGCTACCTTGCCCACCTGCCACGGATCGAGGGCTACCTTGCGCGGAACCTCGCCCATCCGGCGCTGGCCTCGGTGCGGGCGTGGCACGAGACCCACCTGCCGAGCCTCGTCGCCCCGCGGCCGGACATCGACCTCGCCGCGCCCTGAGCGCACCTCTCGAACCGGCCCGTGAGCGCGTGATGAGCGACGAGCAAAATCAAAAAAACGTCACCCGCGCCTTCGTGCTCGCGGCGGGCCTGGGCAAGCGCATGCGCCCGATCACTGCGACTTTGCCCAAGCCCCTCGTCGAGGTGGCCGGCAAGGCGCTGATCGACCACGCCCTCGACCGGGCGGCAGCGGGCGGCATCGAGACCGCGGTGGTCAACGTGCACTGGCTCGCCGACCTGATGGAGGGCCATCTCTCCCACCGCACGGGAGCCCCGGCCATCGTCGTCTCGGACGAGCGGGACGCGCTGCTGGAGACCGGCGGCGGGGTGAAGAAGGCGCTCGACCGGTTCGACGGCGAACCCTTCGTGGTGTTCAACTCGGATTCGTTCTGGCTGGAGGGGCCGCGGCCCAATCTCGGCCGGCTGATCGAGGCCTGGAACCCCGACACGACGGACATCCTGCTCCTCGTCGCCCCGACTGCGACGAGCCTCGGCTACGACGGGGCGGGCGACTTCTATATGGACGCCGACGGCCGGCTGACCTGGCGCGGCGAGCGCGAGGTCGCGCCCTTCATCTATGCCGGCGTGGCGATCGTGAAGCCGGAACTGTTCGCCGACACGCCGGAGGGGTCGTTCTCGCTCACCCTGCTGTTCGACCGGGCGATCCAACGCAACCGGCTCCAGGGCCTGCGCCTCGACGGGCAGTGGCTGCATGTCGGCACGCCGGAGGCGATCGAGGCGGCCGAGGCGCGGGTGCGGGACAGCGCGCGGATCGTTTGACCGGCATCCCCGTTGTCCGGGCTCTGAGATCAGGTTTTGTCGGGCAGGGTTTCGTTCAGGTCATGGGCCTTCTTCACGACGCGGTCGAGCGCTTCCGCACCACCCTCAAGGCCTATGCCGGCGACGAGACGCTGATGCAGGCGGCGGTCTCGGCCTGCGCCAACGTCGCGGTCGCCGACGGCGAGCTGATGACCGAGGAATTCGAGACGGCGCTCGCCGGCATCCGGGCGAACCCGATCATCGAGAAGGGCTACGACAGCCTGATGCTGGAACACGCGCTCTACGAGGGGCTCGGCCGCGCCCGCACCCGTGCCGGCCGCGCGGAGAACCTCGTGCGGATCGGCGCGATCGCCGAGCGGCCGGAGGAGCAGCGCCGCAACGTCTTCCTCATCGCTGCCGATGTCGCCGACCACGAGGGCATCGGCCGCGAGGAGCACGCGGCTCTGGCCGAGGTCGGCGCCGCGCTCCGGCTCAATGGAGACGCACTGCTGAGGCGTTTTCCGGAGGTGTGAGCCGGGTCCGAACGGATCGGACCGGTTGCGTGCATCCCCTCGCCCCGCTTGCAGGGAGGGGGCTTCGGCGACCTTGTCGTCGCTGAAGCAAGGCGGCACCGCATCGGCAACAATCGAGCGGTCCCGCTCATCCCCCCTTAAGCCTCTTTCTCAAGCGGCGCTTCACGCGCGGCTGGCACTGTCGCTCCCCTGACGAGCCGGCGTCCGGCAACGGCCGGACTTGGGGAGACTGACGTGGAACCGATGACCCTTGCGGTGAGCGTGATGGGCTTGAGCATCGCGGCCGCGATGCTGGCGCTGATCCTGGTGTCGCTCCGCCGCCGCGAGTTCGTCGTGCCGGAATCCGACACGACGGAGGCGCTCCAGGACCGGCTGTGGCAGATCGCCGAAAGCGAGGAGCGCTACCGGGTGCTGGTCGAGGCCACGACCGAGGCCGTGGTGCAGCGGGACGCGCAGGGGCGGATCACTTTCGCCAGCGAGGGGTTTGCCGCGCTGCTCGGTATGAAGCCGCTGGAACTGATCGGCTCGACGCTGAGCCCGCAGGTGATCGAGCGCGGCGCGAGCGAGCAGCGCGCCGACGGTGTGCGGGTGGTCGAGGAGCGTCTGGTGCCAGTGGACGGGGTGCCGCGCTGGTTCTCCTTCGTCGATATGCCGGCGGCCGGCAGCGCCGACGGTCCGAACTGGCTGAGAGCGGGCCAGGACGTCACCGCGCGCGTCGAGGCGGCGCGCTCCCTCGACGAGGCGAAGAGCCGGGCGGAGGCCGCCAACGTCGCCAAATCCCGCTTCCTCGCCACCGTCAGCCACGAGCTGCGCACGCCGTTGAACGGCATCCTCGGCATGGCCGACCTGCTGCTCGACACGCCGCTCGACCCCGAGCAGCGCACCTATGTCGAGGCGTTCCGCACCAGCGGCAAGGCGCTGCTCGGCCTCGTCGACGGCATCCTCGATTTCTCCCGCATCGAGGCCGGCCGCCTCGATCTGGCCGCCGAACCTTTCGACGTCGCCGCCCTGGTCGAGGGCGTGGTCGAGTTGCTGGCCCCGCGGGCGCAGGACAAGGGCCTGGAGATCGCCCTCGACATCGCCGACGACCTCGCGGCTTTACGCGTGGGCGATGCCGACCGGGTGCGGCAGATCCTCGTGAATCTGGCCGGCAACGCCATCAAGTTCACTCAAACCGGCGGTTTGGGCGTCAGCCTCGCCCGACAGGGGCAGGGTCCGGGGGAAGGGTTCGTCCTCACGGTCGAGGATACCGGGCCGGGCATCCCGGAAGAGCGCATCCCGATCCTGTTCGAGGAATTCGAGCAGGGCGACGACAGCGCGAGCCACGAGGGCACGGGCCTCGGCCTCGCCATCACCCGCCGCCTCGTCGAGCGCATGAACGGCACGATCGAGGCGCGCTCGACGGTGGGACGCGGCTCGACCTTCCGGGTCGTGCTGCCGCTGCCGGCGGCGGACGACGCGACGCTCCCCGAGACTCCGAGCCTCGCACCGCGCAAGGTGCTGATCGTGGCGGCCTCGCCGTATCAGGCGCCGTTCCTGGCCCGGCGGCTCAGCCGCTCGGGCGCGGCGGCGGTGGTCGTGGACAGCGCGGAAGCCGGCCTCGACGCGCTCGCCGGTGTCGCCTTCGACGCGCTCATCGCCGACCGCAGCCTCGGCGACGCCGCCGTGCGGCGGCTCGCGGCCGAGGCCGCCCGAAGCGGCGTGCGCTGCAGCCTGATCCTGCTCTCGCCCTTCGACCGGCGGGAATTCGGAGCCCCGAACGCGGCGGGCTTCGACAGCTACCTGATCAAGCCGGTGCGCACCCGTTCGCTGTTCGACCGCCTGCTGGAGCCGCGGCCCACCCCGGCGCGCGACGCCGACGCGCCGGTCCAGCCCGGCCCGAGTCGGCCCGCACCGGCCAAGATCTCACCGGCCGAGACTCCACGAGCCAAGACCGCCGCGCCGGGCCGCCGCGTGCTGCTGGCGGAGGACAACCCGATCAACGCGCTGCTCGCCACCAAGGCACTGGAGCGGCTCGGCGCAGAGGTGACCCACGCCCGCGATGGGCTCGAGGCGCTGGCGGCGGCCGAAGGGCAGGGGCCGTTCGACCTCGCGCTGATCGACATCCGCATGCCCGGCCTCGACGGCCTGGAGGTCGCCCGCCGCATCCGCGCCCGCGCGGCCGAGACCGGCGCGACGCCGCTCCACCTCGTGGCGCTCACCGCCAACAGCGGGCGTGAGGACGTCGCCGCGGCTTACGCGGCCGGCTTCGACGGCTTCTTGCCCAAGCCGCTCAACCTGCGCGCCCTGCCGGCCCTGCTGGACCGCCGCCAGGAGGCTGCTTGAAAGGCGGCTCGAGGGGGAAAGACGGCGCCGACCCTCGCGGCAGCTCTCGCGCTGGTGCGAATTCTGCCTCATGCTCCCGAGGCAAGTCGACGGGAAGCGCATGACCGAAACCAGAAAAGACTTCCGCACACCATCGCCGGGGAGGGCCCGGCGGTGAAGCAGCTTCGATGGCTCGCGGCCTTGCCCGCCCTCGGGATGCTGGCCGGGCCGTTCTTCCTCAACCGGGTCGAGCCGCTGGTACTCGGCATGCCGCTACTGCTGGCATGGCTCGTCGGCTGCACGGTCGCGACCTCGGCGATCATGGGGCTGATCTACCTCACCGATCCCGCCAACCGGGGACCGGAGGAGGGGGCATGAACGCCGCACTTGCGATCATCGCGCTCGCCGTCGTGGTGGCGCTCGGCTTAGGGCTCAGGGCGCGCTCGGGCCACGACATGGACATGGAGCAGTGGAGCGTGGGCAAGCGCGGCTTCGGCACGCTGCTCGTCTTCCTGCTGATGGCGGGTGAGATCTACACCACCTTCACCTTCCTCGGCGGTTCGGGCTGGGCCTACGGCAAGGGCGGGCCGACCTACTACATCCTCTGCTACCTGACGCTGATCTACGTCATCTCCTACTGGATCCTGCCGCCGGCCTGGCGCTTCGCCAAGGCGCGCAACCTGTTCTCGCAGCCCGACTACTTCGCGGCGCGCTACGACAGCCGGAGCCTCGGCATCCTCGTCGCGCTGGTCGGGATCGTGGCGCTCGTCCCCTACATGGTGCTGCAACTGAAGGGGCTCGGCATCATCGTCGCCACAGCCTCCTACGGCGCGATCTCACAGACGCTCGCGATCTGGATCGGCGCGGCGGTGCTCACAGTCTACGTGATGGTGTCGGGCGTGCGCGGCTCGGCCTGGACGGCCGTGCTCAAGGATTTCATGATCCTGTTCGTGGTGATCTTTTTAGGCGTCTACCTGCCCTATCACTACTACGGCGGCATCGGAGAGATGTTCACCGCGATCGATACGGCCAAGCCCGGCTTCCTGGCGCTGCCCGATCGCGGTCAGAGCGCGACGTGGTTCGCCTCGACCACGCTGCTCACGGCGCTGGGCGGTTGGATGTTCCCCCACATCTTCGCCTCGATCTACACCGCGAGCGATGCGCGCACCTTCCGGCGCAATGCGGTGTTCCTGCCGCTCTACCAGCTCATGCTGCTGTTCGTATTCTTCGCCGGCTTCGCGGCGGTGCTGCAGGTGCCGGGGCTGACGGGGCCGGACGTCGATCTCTCGCTGTTCAGAATCGCGCTCCAGACCTTCCCGCCATGGTTCGTCGGTGTCATCGGCGCCACCGGCGTACTGACCGCGCTGGTGCCGGGCTCGATGATCCTGATCGCGGGCTCGACGCTGATCGCGCAGAACCTCTACCGGCCGCTGGCGCGCAACGCGACCGACGCAACCACGGGCAAGCTCGCCAAGGGGATCGCGCCGCTGTTGGCGATCGCCTGCGTCGGCTTTACCCTCTACGGCGGCGAGACCATCGTGCAGCTCCTGCTGATCGGCTACGCGGTCGTCACGCAGCTCTTCCCGGCCTTCTTCTTCAGCCTGTGGACCCACAACCCGCTCACGCGGGCGGGGGCGATGGCCGGCATCCTGGCGGGGGTGGCCGCGGTGGCGGTGACGGTGGTCGGCGGGTACACACTGGCCAAGCTCTTCCCTGGCCTGCCGGGGCCGGTGCAGGATCTCAACATCGGCGTGGTGGCACTCGCCCTCAACCTTGCCGTGGCCTTCGCCGTCAGCCTTGCGGGCAAGCGCACGCGGCAGACGGCGCTGCCTTGATCCCGTGGGCTGGCCGGGCGGTCAGCGCCCGGCCTGCGCCTCCGCCGGGGCAGGCATCAAATCGTCCTCCCGCGCATCCTCGAAGGCCGAGCCGGTCCAGACCCGCACGGAGACGGTGGCCCGACCGTCCTCGATGACGATGCGGTTATAGGCGTTGGGCTCGTTGCCGCGCAGCCGCGTCGAGGTGGCCGAGCCCGCCTGCACAGCGAGCAGCCGCCCGCCGCCCGCCCGCACCGTCCCACGATCCACGCTCACCAAGCCCGGCTCGATGCCGGTCTCCGGTGCCTCGGCGAAGCGGGAATAGTGACGGTGGAGATGACCGGCGAGTGTGAGCCCGACGCCGTGGCGGCGGAAGGCGTCGAGCGCCTCGTCGGCGCGCCCGACGAGGCGGGCCTCCGCGTCCCAGGGCGGCGGCATGAACGGATGGTGGCCGACCACGATCCGGAAGACGTGACTCGGCAGCGCCGCCAGCCGCTCCTCGGTGCGGGCGATCTGCGCCCGGGTGATCTTCCCTTGAGACCAATCCGTTTCCGGCGCCCAGGTGCGCACGGTATTGAGGCAGACCACCGCGATCTCGTCGTCGAGAAAGGTCGGTTCGGTCTCCCGCGCGATGAAGCGCCGGTAGCGGCCGAACGGATGGAAGAAGCGAGTGAAGAGCTTGAAATAGGCGATGTCGTGGTTGCCCGGCACCGCGATCCAGGGCGCGGTCAGCCGGTCGAGAAAGGCGCGCGCCTGGGCGTATTCCTTGCGCCGCGCCCGCATGGTGAAGTCGCCGGATGCCACGATCAGGTCCGGCGGATCGCGGTTCAGCTCGGCCACGAGCGCCTCGACCACCGCCGGATCGGTGCGTCCGAAGTGCAGGTCGGAAATGTGAGCAACCCGTCTCACCGGATCGGCTCCGGCACGATCACGGTGAGGGCACGGGGCATCAGGCGATAGCGCAGGGGCGGGGCGATCAAGCAAACCTCTCCATCGTTCATCACCCGTGACGCGCGTCTCCGGGCGGAGACGACGAAGCGAGCCGCGGCGCTCCAGGCCCGGCTCATCGCGCCAGCGACCGAACCCGAGCGCCGGCCGGGCGAGGACGCCACGGCGAAAGCCGGCGGGTGATGTAGAGCGTCAACTCACTGCCATCGACCTGGCTCCGTTCCGGTATCCTTCCCGGCCTCTGCGCGTCATCGTTGTCGACCACAGAGAGCAGATGCAGCCGTATCCGCAGCCCGCGGGCGAGGGCACCGCCGATCGACGCAGATAGGGCTCATGATCGCCACGGCCGACATCGACGGCGCGGGGATGACGGGTGCGCGGAGGTTGGGCGTGTGACGAAACCGGGATCAGCCCGGCGGCGGGCGGCGCTGCACGAAGCGCGCCTGGAACCAGTCCCGCAGCACCTCGCGCTCGTAGAAGAAGGTCTGCCCGGACGAGAGGCGGTTGGCGCGAAGCAGGAAGTTGATGTCGCTGACGGCTTCCTCCGCCGCCAGCACCGTGCGGCCACGCTCCTTCAGGGCGTAGCGCAGGCGGAAGCGGGGCGGGGTGATGTCGGTCACCACCCGCACGCCCTGGGCCGCGCTGAAGCTCGGCTGATCGAGCCCGGCGAGGTCGATGTCGAGCACCGCGATGTCCAGCGTCTGGCCCGGCGCCAGAACCGGGTTGCCGAGCGTCTCGAACAGGCGGCGCATCTCGGCCAAGACGACCCGCGGCGACAGGCCCGAACCGAAGCGGTTCTGGGCATCGGTGTAGCGCTCGGGTGCGACGAAGGTCACCCGCACCTGCGCCGCCACGGGCGAGGCGGCGAGGGGCAAGGAGAGCGTGGCGGCCAGCACCGCGAGCAGGCCGAGCGCCGTCGCCCTCATTGCTGCGAGCGCTTGAGGATCGATTGCAGGACGCGGGCGACCGGCTCGGTGATGGTGCGCCGGTATTTGCGGTGCACGAGCTGGCCGTTGTGGAAGATATCCTGCTCGACGTAGAGCCGCTCGCCGTCCCAACGGACGATGTTGTCGGATTCCGTCGTCTCCTCGACGCCCAGATCCCGGCGGAGGATCGGTGCGCCGGATGTCGTTTGCATGGAGCGGCCTCGGCCTTTTTCGGGATCGTCTTCCCTGTTTAGGGCCTCGACGCGCGCTGTGCCAGGGTTGGATGCAGGGTGCGGTGGACGGAAAAGCGATCCGCCGGTTTCTCCGAGCCACGCTTGTCGCTCGGTTGCCTCTCGGGCGGCGGTTTTCCACGAACCGCGCGCGCCCTCCGGCGACGGCCTCACCGTACCCCGATCAGCCGGGCCATCACCGCACCGACACCTGATCCTTGATGCGCTGGTAGGTGGCGCGGTTGAGGACGCGCTTGCTGAGAAGCTGATCGACGGAGGCGTAGGGACGGTGCTGGACGATCGTCCGGCCGATGGCGCCGCCACCCTTCAGACCGTTCAGCTCGGCGAGAGAGGCGGTGTTGAGGTCGATCAAGGAGACCGCCGCGGGGGGAGCGTTCTCTTCCGCCTCGGCCACCGGGTCGGACTCGGGCGGCGCCATCCGCGCGACCGGGGCGGGGGCCGGTGATGGTGCGGAATCGGCGGGCGGCGACGCGGGCAGGGCCGGAGGCGGCGCCTCGGCGACCGGTCGGGACGGCTCCGGTACGGGCTCGGCCGGCTTCACCACGCGCACCGGCGCGAGCGGAGGCGGTGCGGATGCAGCGCCCGACGGCCGGACGGGCGTCACGGTGGCGGCGGCCGGCGCAGCGGCCTCCGGCTCAGGGCCGTGCAGCCAAACCGATTGGATGATCCAGGCGAGACCCGCCGCCGCCATGATCAGGAGGCCGACCCTGAGGATCGCCGATCCGCTCAGCATGGGCACCGCCCGCCCGCGACGCGGGCGCAGGAGGCAGTCGGGGTCTCGTGCTCGGCTCCGGACATCGTTGGGATCCTAACGTGCTGGCACGGCGCGAACATATGACAAATCCGAGAGATTGGGCACGCGCACGTACCGGGGTACCGCGACAGTCCCGCGCAAGCGAAACGCTGCAGGAGGGGGGCTCGAAATACGAGCCCTTACGGTGACCCTCGCTCACGTTGTGGCAGCACGGCATCAGCCGGCGTCGGAGCGCGACGGTCCCGTGCGGGAACGCAATACGGCCAAGCTCGTTTCGTGTAAGCTGGCCCCCTTCCATCGGGCTTGTTCGGGTCATGTCGATGCCAAAAGGTTTCCGCTGGTCGCGCCTGCTTCTCGCCGCGGCGGTTGCCGGGCAGGCTGCGGCCTGCTCCTCCCTGCCGCGGACGAACTACACCGAGAGCGAGGCGGAAGCCGCGACCGTGCCCGGCATGGTCGGTGTGCGGGCCTATGCCGATGCCGGGGCCGCCGACTTCGTGGCGATGGCCGCCGGCCCGCAGAAGAAGCGCCAAGCCTTCGCCTATCTCGCGCTCTCGGGCGGCGGGGGTGACGGTGCCTACGGCGCGGGCGTGCTCAACGGCTGGACCGCCTCGGGCAAGCGGCCGGAATTCACCATCGTCTCCGGCGTCTCGACCGGTGCGCTGATCGCGCCCTTCGCCTTCCTCGGGCCCGCCTACGATCCCTATCTGACCGACATCTACACCAGCGGCATCGCCGACTCGCTGGTGCAGAGCCCGAGCATCGCCAACGTGCTGTTCGGCTCGGGCCTGTTCGGTGACGGGCGGCTGCGCAACCTGATCGCCCGCTACGTCACGCCCGATCTGCTCCAGGCGATCGCCGAAGAGCATGCCAAGGGCCGCCGCCTGCTCGTAGTGACGACGAACCTCGACACGCAGCGCGCCGTGATCTGGAACATGGGCGCCATCGCCGCCAGCGGCGCGCCCAACGCCGTCTCGCTGTTCACCGACGTGCTCACCGCCTCGGCGAGCATCCCGGCGGTGTTCCCGCCCCAGCTCCTCGACGTGCAGGCCGAGGGCCGCGCCTTCCAGGAGATGCACGTGGACGGTTCGGTGGTGACGCCTATCTTCACGCTGCCGCAATCCTTCCTGATGCGCGACGGGCGCTTCCGCAACGCGGGCAAGGCCGACATCTACGTGGTCATCAACGGCCGCCTCGAACCCGAATTCGAGGTGACCAAGAACAACACCCTGTCGATCGTCGAGAAGTCCTTCACCACCGCGAGCCGCGCTCGCTCGCGGGCGACGCTGGTGGCGACCGACGTGTTCTCCCGGCGCAACGGGATCGGTTTCAACCTGACCTATATCGACGAGAGCGCACCGCAGACCACCACGTCGCGGGGCTTCGACACCGCCTACATGCGCAACCTCTACCAGTTCGGCTACGAGGCCGGCCGCACCGGCCAGTTCTGGAAGCCGAGCGTTCCGGCGTCGCCCCTGGTCAAGAGCGTGGTGCGCGAGGCGGTGGCGGGGCGCTGAACCCCGCCGTCGGCGGTCACAGGGCGATGCGCAGCGGCTCGGCGCTGAGGCGCACGGCGCCCGCCCGGCGTCCGGTTTCGCCGACCGCGTACTGGAACGCCGCCTCGCGGCTACGGAAATAGCCGCCACCGAGGCCTTGGCTCTCCAGGGCGACCCAGTGGCCGTGCCCATCCTGGCCGACGACGTAGGTCGGTAAGCCTCGGCTTGCATCGACTTCGACCGCCGGGGATGGGACGGCCGGGGCAGCTTCGTACAATGAGGGCATGATCGCAGTTCGGGTCGCGCGGTCTGTGAGGAGAACCGCGGCAGGAACCCGAGCCTTTACCTGTGAGGATTGGTGACCGGAGAAGGGCCAGGGGCATAAGGGCCACATCCCGCATTGGCCACCCCAGAGGGCGTTTCCGGCAACCGGCGAGAAATCAGCATGAAAAAGGGCCGCGCGGCCCTTCCGAGCCGCCGGCCCTTGGGTCACGCTGTGACGGCGAGACTTACTTGCGCAGGATCTTCGTCACGAGACGGCCGATCGGAGAGCTCGATCCGGCGTTGCGGTCGTCGCGGGCGACGACGCGATCGTCGGTGCCGAGGAGCTTGGTGACGATGCGTCCGATCAGGCTCATGGGTCGGATTCCTTCACGTCGGGAGGATGGGGCAACGGTGCAGCTTCGACGGGATAACGAGCACCGCAGCGGCGGCGTTCCGTGCCCCGTCGCACCCGATCGTCAGCCCGCGCGTCCCCGAGCGAGACTCCGGATCACCGGCAAGGCGTAGAGCGCGAAGAGCAGGCTCAGGGCGACGGCAAAGCCCTGCGGCGGCTGGAGGTCCATGCCGCCGCCGATGAGCGGTGGCCCGAGCATCAGCCCTGCGTTGTAGAGCATCACGAAGGCGGCGTTGGCGCCGGCCAGATCCGGCCCGCGCAAGGTGGCTCCGAGATGGGCAAGACCCACCGTGTAGAGCGTGCCGACGATCCCGCCCCAGACGAAGAGCAGGGCGGAGAGCAGCGGCAGCGAGGTGGAGGCCGCCGGGATCAGGGCCGCCCCGAGCGCGCCTGCGAGGCTCGCGCCGAGCAGGACGAGGCGCCGGTCCACGCGGTCGGCCAGCAGCCCGACGGGGATCTGGAACAGTACGTTGCCGAGCGCCACCGCGCTGACCAGGGCGGCGGAGGTCTTCGCGTCGAGGCCGATGCGCAGGCCGTAGAGCGGCAGGATGGCGAAGGCGCCTGCCTCCACCGCCCCGTAGAGGGCGGCGGCCAGCACGGCGAGCGGCGCGAGGCGCAGATAGGTCAGGATCCCGGCCCCCTCGTCGTGCCCGAGATCGGGGGAGAGGTTGCGGGCCAGCACCAACGGGGTGAGGCCGAGGAAGAACAGGGCCGAGCCGGCGAGATACGGCGCGAACCCCTCCGTGCCGAGCAGCGTCAGCAGGGTCGGCCCGATGGCGAAGCCGATAGCGAGGACCGTCGCGTAGATCCCCATCACCAGCCCACGCCGCTCGGGCGGCGCCGCGTCGTTGATCCAGTACTCGGAGAGGACGAACAGTACGCCCATCGTCGTCGAGAAGACGAAGCGGAGGGGGAACCACAGCACGAGGTGGGGGAAGAGCTTGAAGGCCGAGAGGCATAAGCCCCCGAGCACGATCGCCAGGATCAGCAGGCGCACCACGCCGACCCGCGCGGCGAGCCGGGGCACGAACGGCACCGTGAGGATCGCCGCGAACCCCGCGATCGCCGTGTTGAGGCCGATGACGACGCTCGACGCGCCCATCCGCTCCATTTCCAGCGACAGGAGCGGGATCGACAGGCCGAGCCCCGTGCCCACCACCGCCACGCAGGCGATCGCGGCGGTCATCGCGCCGAGGCGGTCGCGATCGGAGGGGCGGGCGGAGACGGCGGTCATGACCTTCGAGCGGTGGGTGCGGGGTGAGGGGCGCTTGCCTGAACCGGCTTCACCCCGCCCCGCAACCCGGCTCGGTCAGGCGGCGTGCCGATCCGCACCCGCGCCGAAATGGCCGATATAGCGCGCCGCGATGGCCGAGACCGGCAGCACCACGAGCACGTCGGTGGTGCCGAACTGGCGGTCCACCACCGCGCCGTCGCCGAAGGTCGCCCCGACCCGGAGATAGCCCTTCACCAGCGGCGGCAGCGCCATCAGCGCGGCCTTCGGATCGACCGCCTCCTTCGCCAGCCGGTCCATCGCGACGTAACGCTCCGGCAGGGCGCGGGCCCGCCACGCCTCGGGCGCGCGGGCGTGGTGGTGGAGGAAGCTCAAGGGCAGCGCCAACCGCTCCGGATCGGTGCCCTCCAGGCTGGCGCAGCCCAGCATCGCATCGATGCGGTGGTGCTGCACATAGGCCCAGATGCCGTGCCACAGCAGTTCGACGGTGCGCTTGGTGCGGTAGGGCTTCAGCACGCAGGAGCGGCCGAGTTCGAGGAAGCGCTTTCCCGGATGACGCTCCAGCAGGGGCGCGAGGTCGTACTCGCCCGAGGAGTAGAAGCCGAAATGCGCCTCCGCCCGGTCCTGGCGCAGCAGCCGGTAGGTGCCGACGACCTTCGGCCGGGCCTTGCGGAAAGGCTTCGCCTCGGTCGCGGCGTGGTCGATCACGAGGAGGTGGTCGCAGATCGCATCGTAGGCATCGACATCCCGGCGCTTGAGCGCGGCGATGCCGGTCGGCACCGCCGACATTTCCTCGTAGAACACGCGATAGCGCAGGCGCTGCGCCCGACGGATTTCTGACTTCGTGGTGGCGAGCCGCACTTCGAGCGCACCGATCCGGCCGAGGCTGGGATCGAGCCCCGGTTCCGGCAGAAGGCGCTTGGCCCGGTTCTTCAGCAGGATCGGCGCACCGCCGGGCAGGGCGAGGTCACCGCCCTCGAAGGTCTGGCGGAAGCGGGCGAAGGGCGCCTGAACCTTGGTCTCCCAGCCGGCCTTCCACGCCGCCGTGGCCTCGCGCGGGGAAAAATTCGGCAGCATGATCGACACGATCCCGTCGCGGGAGGCCGCGCGATGCGTCCTCTTGCGCGGCGACAACATCACGAAGGCCGCACGCTTTTATGACGGAAATCTTCTCGTTTCTACAGAGGCTTGCGCGGAGCCGTTGCGAGGCTCCGCGCGAAGTCTCGATACTAGCCGGCGAATGAAAACCGGCTAACGATCGCAGGGACTTATCGCGAGATCCTGCCGCCTCAGACGAACTGGTTCAGGCCCGGGATCGAGCCGACGATCGGGCCCATGACATCCTCGCCGGCGGTCTCGCGGCCGTAGGCGAACAGCTCCTGGCCGAGCGGCTGCATCTGGTTCATCGGCACGCCGGCCGAGATCAGCTTCTGGCCGAGCGCCATCACGCCGCCGCCCATCATGCCGCCGAGCATGCCCATCAGACCGCCGCCGCCCTCGCCGGCATTGGCCTCGGCGATCGCCGTCTCGGAGCCCGGAAGCGCGGCCATCAGCTGGCTCACCTCGGTCGCCGGCCCCTCCTTCTGCAGGAAGGCGAGGATGTGTCCGATCGCTGTCTTGGCGGTCGTGGCGTCGAGCCCGGTGCGGTTGGTCACGCGGGCAATCAACTCTTCCATGAAACGCTTCCTCCTGAGCAGATGCGTGTCTGTCCGATGCGGCGGCGGCGAAATCAAGGGTTGCCGGCGCCCTCGGCCCTGGATCGGGGGCGCGGGGCGCCATACCCTGTCCGTCACAAAGGCGACGGATCGAGCGAGGACGGCATGGCGGCGGGCGAGGGGACGATTCTGGTCGGCCGGAGCACGGGGCCGCGACCGAAGCCCGAGGTGCTGAGCCTGCGGCTGGCCAACCGCCACGGCCTCGTGGCGGGCGCGACCGGCACCGGCAAGACCGTGACGCTGCAGGTGCTGGCGGAGGGCTTTTCCAACGCGGGCGTTCCGGTCTTCGCCGCCGACATCAAGGGCGACCTCTCGGGGCTCGCCGCCGCGGGCGAGGCCAAGCCCCACTTCGTCAAGCGTGCCGAGGAACTCGGGATCCCGTACGAGCCCGATCGCTTTCCGACGATCTTCTGGGACGTGTTCGGCGAGCAGGGCCACCCGATCCGCTGCACCGTGACCGAGATGGGCCCGCTCCTGCTCGCGCGCCTGCTCGAACTCAACGACATCCAGGAGGGCGTGCTCAACATCGCCTTCCGGGTCGCCGACGAGAACCAGTGGCCGCTGATCGACCTCAAGGACCTGCGCGCGCTCCTCACCTTCCTGTCGGAGAACGCGAAGGAACTTTCGGCCACCTACGGCAACGTTTCGGGTGCCTCGATCGGCGCGATCCAGCGGGCGCTGCTGGTGCTGGAGAACCAAGGCGCCGACCAATTCCTCGGCGAGCCGGCGCTCAACCTCGAAGACTTCATGCGCACCGACCGGGACGGCCGGGGCTTCGTCAACATCCTGGCCGCCGACAAGCTGATGCAGCGGCCGCGGCTCTACGCCTCGTTCCTGCTGTGGATGCTCTCGGAGCTGTTCGAGCAACTTCCCGAGGTCGGCGATCTCGACAAGCCCAAGCTCGTGTTCTTCTTCGACGAAGCGCACCTGCTGTTCAACGACGCCCCCAAGGCGCTGCTCGATGCGGTGGAGCAGGTGGTGCGCCTGATCCGCTCGAAGGGCGTCGGCGTCTACTTCGTGACGCAGAATCCGCTCGACGTGCCGGAGACGGTGCTCGGCCAGCTCGGCAACCGGGTGCAGCACGCGCTGCGCGCCTTCACGCCCCGCGACCAGCGCGCCGTGCGCGCCGCCGCCGAGACCTTCCGCCAGAACCCCGGCTTCGATGTCGGCAAGGCGATCACCGAACTCGCCGTCGGCGAGGCGCTGGTGAGCTTTCTCGAAGCCAAGGGCACGCCCTCGATCGTGGAGCGGGCGCTGATCGCCCCGCCGCAGGGGCGGGTCGGGCCGCTGACGCCGGCCGAGCGCGCCGCGCTGATTCAGCAGAGCCCGTTGCGCGGAAAATACGACGAGGCGGTCGACAACGAGAGCGCCTACGAGATGCTGGCCCAGCGCAAGCATCTGGACGCGGCCCCGGCGGAAGCCGCGGGCCAGAGCGAGGGCGGGCTCTCGGGGATGCTGGGTGGCTGGCTCGGTGGGATCTTCGGCAGCGGCGAGGAGGCGCCCAAGGGCAAAGGGACCGGCAAAGGGACCGGCAAGGGAACCGGCCGCACCCGCCGCCCGCCGCCGAGTCTGGCCGAGCAGGTCATCGGCAACGCCGCCCGCTCCATGGCGCGCAAGGTCGGCACGGAGGTGGGCGACGCGATCCTGCGGAACGTGCTCGGCGGGCTGACGAAGCGGTAGGCGAGCTTCGTCCAGCCTTGACAGAAGCCCTGCTCCCGACTATCTGGCCGGCACCGCGCGGCTTCCTCGACGAAGTCCGCGCGTTTCGCGTTCGTGCGCCTACGGCCCAGCCTGACCCGCACGGATGACCTGAACAAGAAGACGGCCCAGGCGCTGCCAGCGCCGGAGGTCGGCACAGAACACGAGAGACAACGATGTTCGCAGTCATCAAGACCGGCGGCAAGCAATATCGCGTTGCCGCCAACGACGTCATCACCGTGGCCACCCTCGAGGGTGAGGCCGGCGCCGCCGTCACCTTCGGCGACGTGCTGCTGTTCACCGATGGCGATGCCACCCAGATCGGCACCCCGCTCCTGTCGGGCATCGGCGTCACCGGCGAGATCGTCCAGCACGGCCGCACGCGGAAGGTCATCGCCTTCAAGAAGCGCCGCCGCCAGAACTCGCGCCGCCGCCGCGGCCACCGTCAGGACTTCACGGTCGTGCGCATCACCGAGATCAGCGCCGGCGGCAAGACCTCGAAGGCCGAGCCGCGCAAGACCCGGAAGGCCGAGCCGGCCGCCGAGTCCGCCCCGGCCGCCGCTGAGTAATCAGCCGCCCGTCCGAACGCAGATCCAGCAGAATTCCGGAGCAATCCCATGGCACACAAAAAAGCAGGCGGCTCGTCCCGCAACGGCCGCGACTCCGCCGGCCGGCGCCTCGGCGTCAAGAAGTTCGGCTCCGAGGCCGTGATTCCGGGCAACATCATCGTGCGCCAGCGCGGCACGAAGTGGCACCCCGGCACGAACGTCGGCATGGGCAAGGACCATACCCTGTTCGCCCTCGTCCCGGGCAAGGTGCAGTTCGAGACCCGGCGCGGCCGCGATTTCGTAACCGTAGTGCCGCTGGCCCAGGCCGCGGAGTAACGGCGGACGCTTGTCGCTGACGACGAAGCGAGCGTCCCGCCGGTGTCCCACACCGAACCGGCGGACGAGTCGCTAGGGCTTCATGCGAAGCTGAGAGCGGATCGGAACACGGGGGAGGATGGGGACACCATCCTCCCCCTTCGTCGTCCCGGACGGCGCCCCTGCGCGCCCTCGCATGACCGGCTCACGATGTTCCCCGATCTTACCCGCGACGACGTCTTCCGCATCGAGACGCGACGGCTCTGGTTGCGCTGGCCCATGGCCCGCGACGCCGAGGCCGTCTCGCGGCTCGCCGGCGATCCGGCGGTGGCCGAGAAGACCGCACGGATTGCGAGCCCGCTTCCGCCGCACGAGGCGGAGAGCTTCGTGATCCGGGCGCGCGCCGCGAACACGGCCGGGGAGGGGCTGATCATGGCCCTGTGCCGGCGGTCCTCGCCCGCGAAGCTGATCGGTGTGATCTCGGTCACCGGACGGCCGGACGAGCCCGAGCCGCGCCTCGGCTATTGGCTCGGAACGCCGTTCTGGGGCGAGGGGCTGATGACCGAGGCGGCGCTGGCGCTGGTGGACGCCGCCTTCGCCTATGCGGGGCACCCGGCGCTCGTCTCCGCCGCGATGATCGAGAACCGCGGCTCGCAGCGCGTGCTGGAAAAGTGCGGATTTCACCGCACCGGGGAATCGGCGCCGGTCTTCGAGGCACGGGGCGGCGCCGTCCCGAGTTACGATTTCCGGCTCGACCGGAGGACATGGCTCGACCGGCGCGGGATCGCAGCGGGAGGACGCTCGGCATGAGGACGCGGACGGTCGCCGGCATCGGCGCGGGTCTGACGGCGGTTGCGCTGGGTGCCCTCATCGTCACGATCACCCGCGAGGTGCCGCCGCCGCCGATCGAGTCCGCGGCGGCACCCACGCCGAAACCGCAGGGAGAAACGCGCCTCTACTGCGAGTTCTACAATTTCGCCGGCCGCACGCCGAAGGTCGGGTTCTACTTCGCCGGGCCGCCGAGCGGCGGCACCGCCTACGCGCAGTTGTTCCAGCGCGAGGCGGACGGGTCGCAGACCCTGTTCGACGAACGGCCGACCTGGACCTATGCTCGGGACGGCGAGGCGCCGACCCTGCGCTCGCCCGACGGCGCGATCCAGATCAACCTCTACGGCGATGGCGGCGCCAACGGCCGCCAGCCGGATGCCGGCGGATGGTTCGAGGCGGGCCTGCGCAGCATCCAGTATCTCAATCTCGACGGCCAGTGCCGTCGCACAGAAAGCTGACCGGCCCTCCCGGTCCCGAATCCAAGGCGAAGCACCGTGAAATTCCTCGATGAAGCCAAGGTCTACGTCCGCTCCGGCGACGGCGGTCCCGGCTGCGTCTCGTTCCGGCGGGAGAAGTTCATCGAGTTCGGCGGGCCGAACGGCGGCGACGGCGGACGGGGCGGCGATGTCTGGATCGAGTGCGTGCAGGGCCTCAACACCCTGATCGACTACCGCTACCGGCAGCACTTCAAGGCGCGGAAGGGCGAGCACGGCATGGGCTCGAACTGCCACGGCGCCAAGGGCGACGACGCGGTGCTCCAGGTGCCGGCGGGCACGCAGGTCTTCGCCGAGGACGGCGAGACGCTGATCGCCGACATGACGGAAGTCGGCCAGCGGGTGCGGCTGGCCAAGGGCGGCAATGGCGGCTTCGGCAACGCCTACTTCACCACCTCCACGAACCGGGCGCCGCGCCACGCCAATCCCGGCCTGGAAGGCCAGGAGATGTGGCTGATCCTGCGCCTCAAGCTCATCGCCGATGCCGGCCTCGTCGGCCTGCCGAACGCGGGCAAGTCGACCTTCCTGGCGACCGTCACCGCCGCCAAGCCGAAGATCGCCGACTATCCCTTCACCACGCTTCATCCGGGCCTCGGCGTGGTGCGCTCGGACGAGCGCGAGTTCGTGCTCGCCGACATCCCCGGCCTGATCGAGGGCGCGCACGAGGGTGTCGGCCTCGGCGACCGGTTCCTCGCCCATGTCGAGCGCTGCCGGGTTCTGCTCCACCTCGTGGAGGGCACGAGCGAGCATGCCGGCAAGGCCTACAAACTGGTACGGCGCGAACTGGAGGCCTACGGCGAGGGCTTGTCCGACAAGCCCGAGATCGTCGCCCTCTCGAAGGCGGACGCACTCGATGCCGAAACCCTCAAGCAGCA
The DNA here is from genome assembly GCF_022829505.1 of Methylobacterium sp. J-043. NCBI lineage: Bacteria > Pseudomonadati > Pseudomonadota > Alphaproteobacteria > Hyphomicrobiales > Methylobacteriaceae > Methylobacterium > Methylobacterium sp. J-043. Next base: position 40,635 of record NZ_JAKSYB010000013.1, read on the forward strand.
GCTCGCCCGGCTGAAGCGGGCGGCGGGCGGCAAGCCGCTGGTGCTCTCGGCGGCCTCGGGGCAGGGGGTGCAGGAGGCGCTACGCGCGATCCAGGCCCAGCTCGATACACAGGGCGCAGAGGAAGCGGAGGCGGAGCCCGCCGAGCCCTGGCATCCGTAGGCACAGCGGCGCTACGCCTCAGCCCGGCCCAGCGGCGGGATTTGCCGGTTTGCCCTACATCGGAGGCATGCGCAGCGCCCTTGCACGTCCCATGGCCCTCCTCCTTGTCCTCGCCGCCTCCCCCGCCATGGCGGAGGATTCCTGCACCGATCTGATCGACCGGGTGCAACGGGCAACGAGCGCGTCGGTGGCCGAGCGGAGCGCCGACTTCGCCCGGTTCGAGGCCGGGCCGCAGACATCATTGACGCTCTCGTGCGCGGGCGCCGACGCCTCCTCCGTCGGCGCGCAGTACAAGGGTGAGACCCCGCCCGAGGCCTACGACACCCTGTTCGTCCAGGCGGGCCATGCCGTCACGGGGATCGCACCGGATCGGCTGCGGGATGCCACCCGGCAGGCCCGCGCAAGCGCGCAGGACAAGCGCCACAGCACGGTCGAGGTGGACGGCGCCCGCGTCACCTGTGCCTTCATGCGCAAGGAGCAGGGTCCGCTCACCCTCTGCGCGGTGATCCAGCGCCCTGGCGCCTGACCTACCGGACGTCGAAGCGGGGCGCTGCCCCGCGCCCCGCCAAAGGGATCATCCCTTTGGGATCTCGATATTCAACTCGTTCCGGAGCCGTGCAGCACGGCCGGGACCGGATCCTCGCCGTCGAGGGTCCGTGCCACGGCGCGGGCGACGTTGACGAGGGCGGTGACCATCGGCGTGGCCGGGTCGCGGCGCGGGGCGACGAGGCCGATGGCGTGGCGCAGGTCCGGCTCGACGATCGGGATCGCCCGCAGGCCCTCGGTCGGCCCCAGCGCATCGGCGAGGATGGCCGGCATCACGCTCGCCCATTGCAGGGTGCGCACATGGGTCATCAGCACGACCATGGAATTGGATTCGAGCGTCGGCGCCGGCTCGCCGCCCGCGGCGCGCATCTGCTGATCGATGATGCGGCGGTTCTGCATGTTGGGCGTCAGAAGGCAGAGCGGAATCTTCGCCAGCTCCGCCCAGGTGACGCTGGCCCGGTCGTCGTAGGGGCCGCCCGCAGCGGTCAGGAGTTGGTAGTGCTCGGTGTAGAGCGGAACGGAGGTCACGCGCCCGAGGGGCTCGTTGTCGAGATAGGTCAGTCCCGCATCGGCCTCGAGGTTGTCGATCAGCGAGAAGATCTCTTCCGAGGTGGTGGAGAGTACGCTGAAGCGCACGTTCGGATAGCGCGCGCGGTACGGCGTGGTCAGCGCGGCCACCATCGGCAGCGCCGTCGGCACAGCGGCGATCCGCAGATGGCCCGACAGGCCCCTGCGGAGGGCGGCCACGTCGTCCTGCATGGCGCGGGCATCGCCGACGATGCGACGGCCCCAGGCCAGAACCCGGTCTCCCTCCGGCGTGAACCCCTGGAAGCGCGAGCCGCGCTGGACCAAGCGCACGCCGAAACGATCCTCCAGGCTCTTCACCCCCGCCGAGAGGGTCTGCTGGGTCACGCCGCAGGTCTCCGCCGCGCGCCCGAAATGCTGCTCGCGGGCGAGCGCCAGGAGGAATTCGAGCTTGTCGATCACGGTGTCCGTCCCGCCCGCGCGGTGCGGGAGGGACGGACGGTAGGCCGCGGGCGCGGCGCGCTCAAGCAACCATCCGGGCTGGTGCCCCGCCTCACCGAAACAGGATCAGCGCCTTGGACAGCGTGATCCAGATGCCCCACAGGATCGGCAGGCCGACCACCGCCCAGGCCAGGAGGGCGGCGGGCGTCACGCCGCCCCGGCCGATCCCCTGGCTGCCGCCGCGCGCCGCGGCCGATGTCCTCGCTTCCGCCGTACCCGGCTTGTCCTGAAGCGACTTCACCCGAGCCTCGTCCATGAACCAGTGCCGCGCGAGCGGCCGGACCAGGAGGTTGCAGAGGAAGCCCGCCGCGAGGAAACCGGCCAGCACCAGCATGGTGCGGGCATAGAGATCGAGGCCCTGGACGCCGGCATCGACCTGATGCTGGCGGATGGCGGTGATGACGAGGGGGCCGACGACGCCCGCCGTCGACCACGCGGTCAGCAGGCGGCCGTGGATCGCGCCGACGAACTGCGTGCCGAACACGTCGGCGAGATAGGCCGGGATGGTGGCGAATCCCCCGCCGTACATCGACAGGATGATGCAGAACATCCCGACGAACAGGGCCGTCGAGCCGAGGCCGGCGGCCCAGGGCGCGGCGGCGTAGAGCACGAGCCCGACCCCGAAGAAGATGGCGTAGGTGGTCTTGCGCCCGATCCGGTCGGACATCGAGGCCCAGAAGAAGCGGCCGAGGATGTTGAACAGCGACAGCAACCCGACGAACCCGGCCGCGATCGCCGCGACCTGCCCCTTCTCCGCCGCATCGAGCTGACCGAGCGCGATGCCGGGCCGGCCGATGAGCCCGCCGCCGAAGATTTCCTGCAGCATCGGCGAGGCCAGGGCCAGAACGCCGATTCCGGCGGAGACGTTGAGGCAGAGCACCAGCCAGAGCAGCCAGAATTGCGGGGTCTTGTGGGCTTGGTCGAGGTGGACATGGCCCGAGGCGATCATCGCGTTCTTCGCCGCGGGCGGCGTCCAGCCCTCCGGCTGCCAGCCGGCCGGCGGCACGCGGTAGCCGAGCGCGCCGCTGACCATGAAGACGAGGTAGCCGAGCCCCATCACTGCGAGCGCCTGCCACACCCCGGCCGTGTCCGCGCTGCGGAAGGTCTTGATCAGGGTGTCGGCCAGCGGCGAGCCGATCATGGCGCCGCCGCCGAAGCCCATGATCGCCATGCCGGTGGCCATGCCGCGCCGGTCGGGAAACCATTTGATCAGCGTCGAGACCGGCGAGATGTAGCCGAGCCCGAGGCCGATGCCGCCGATCAGGCCCATGCCGAGCCAGATCAACCAGAGCTGGTGCAGGTAGACGCCAAGCGCCCCGATCAGGAAACCGCCGCTCCAGCAAAGCGCGGCGGCCAGCCCCGCCTTGCGCGGCCCGGCCCGCTCCAGCCAGCCACCGAACACGGCCGCCGAGATGCCGAGCATCACGATGCCGATCGAAAACACGATGACGAGGTCGCTCACCCGCCAGTCACAGGTAGTGGTGAACAGGGCCGTGGCGACGCTCATGTCCGGGCAGGCGGCCGGGGCTGCGGCCCCGACGCTTAGAGCCCGCGACAGCGGGAGCCAGAACACCGACAGGCCATAGGCCATGCCGATGCAGAGATGGATGGCGAGCGCCGCCGGGGGCACCAGCCAGCGGTTGAAGCCGGGCTTGGCGACGGTCCTTTCCCGGGAGAGGAATGCCGGCGCGGGCTCGTCCCACGGCACGTCACCCACACCGCCTCGGCTCATGGCTCTCTCCCTCCGCCGACCCGTGCTCAGCCGGACATTCCGGCAGCCGAAATCATGTACGGTGGAGCGCAATAGCCGATTGAACCGGATTCGTCAGCTTAGCAGGCTCTCAACAATCGGCGATGAGGGCCTCTCCCGTCACCGCGTCGGCGGAGGGCGACGCGATACCGCCCCTCGAAACGGAGGGCGAGCGCGGGAGGCGTCGGGTTCGAGATCAGCCCGGAACGGGGCATCCCGGTTTCGTCCGGACGGTGAACGGGCGCCATCGTCCGGGCCCGCTCGCATCATCCAGGATCAGGCATCAACCCGCGTCGCTGGCGCCTTCGCCCACGAGCTGCGGGTTGCGGGTGGCCGGACGCACCGGACTCTCGACATTCGGCTCCTCGTGAAGCGCCCGGTGGACGAGCGCGTCGAGCCGCTCGCCGGCCTCGTCGGCGTAGCCTCCGAGGTCGCGGCGCATCTTCGGCGTCCAGAACGCCACGATGTGCTTGTGGATGCCCGAGACGGCCTCCTCTTCCGGATAGGACCGGAAGAACAGGGCGATCTGGTTGGCCATCCGCACCAGCTTGTCGTTGGGATTGGTCGCGCTCATGCCCGCACTCGGCTGTGTCTGATTGGAGAGCGCTCCCTCCCGCTCCCTCATCCTGAGGGGCCGCGCGAGCGGCCTCGGAGAAGGGCTCCAGGGATCATAGCGCGTTCCGGAGCCCTCCTTAGAGGCCTCCGCTTCGCTCCGGCACCTCAATGAGGGACAGGATCGGACGTCTGGGGGCGGGCCGAAGCCCGCCCCGTCGAGAGACTATTCCGCCGCTTCGGCGATGCGGGTCAGCGAGAAGTCCTCCTCGTAGAACTTCGCCTGCCAGTCGGAGGGCCGGTTCGTGCGTCGGATCTGCACCGCCGTCACCTTGTATTCGGGGCAGTTGGTGGCCCAGTCCGAATAGTCGGTGGTGATGACGTTGGCGCCGGTCTTGGCGTGGTGGAAGGTCGTGTAGACGATCCCCGGCTGCATCCGCTCGGTCACCTTGGCCTTCAGAGCGATGTCGCCCGAGCGGCTCTCCAGCGCGACGAGGTCGCCATCGACGATGCCGCGCACCTCCGCGTCGAAGGGGTGGATCTCCAGCACGTCTTCCTCATGCCAGCGGGAGTTCTCGGTCCGCCGCGTCTGCGCGCCGACATTGTACTGCGAGAGGATGCGGCCCGTGGTCAGGATCAGCGGGAACTTGCCCGTGGTCCGCTCGTCGGTGGGCACGTATTCGGTGATCATGAAGCGGCCCTTGCCGCGCACGAACCGGTCAACGTGCATCATCGGCGTGCCGAGCGGCGCCTTCTCGTTGCACGGCCACTGGATCGAGCCCAGTTCCTCCAGCTTCTGGTAGGAGACGCCAGCGAAGCTCGGAGTCAGCGCCGCGATCTCGTCCATAATCTCGGACGGGTGGGTGTACTCCATCTTGTAGCCCAGCGCGTTGGCGAGCAGCACCGTGCCCTCCCAGTCGCCGTAGCCGCCCATCGGAGCCATCACCTTGCGCACGCGGGAGATGCGGCGCTCGGCGTTGGTGAAGGTACCGTCCTTCTCGAGGAAGGAGGCGCCCGGCAGGAAGACGTGGGCGTACTTGGCGGTCTCGTTCAGGAACAGGTCCTGGATCACGATGCACTCCATGGCCCGGAGGCCGGAGGTGACGTGATGGGTGTCGGGGTCGGACTGCGCGATGTCCTCGCCCTGGATGTACATGCCCTTGAAGTTGCCGCCGACGGCCTCGTCCAGCATGTTGGTGATGCGCAGACCCGGCGCGTTGTCGAGCTTGGCCCCCCAGATCGCCTCGAAGCTCTCGCGGGTGGCGTCGTCGGCGACGTGGCGGTAGCCCGGCAGCTCGTGTGGGAACGAGCCCATGTCGCAGGAGCCCTGCACGTTGTTCTGGCCGCGCAGCGGGTTCACGCCCGCGCCCACCATGCCGATGTTGCCGGTGGCCATGGCGATGTTGGCCATGCCCATCACCATGGTCGAGCCCTGGCTGTGCTCGGTCACGCCGAGGCCGTAGTAGATCGCCGCCTTGCCCCCCGTGGCGTAGAGCCGGGCCGCCGCGCGGATCTCCTGCGGATCGACGCCGGTGATCGCCTGGGCGGACTCGGGCGAGTTGCGTTCCTCGGCGATGAAGCGGGCCCAGGACTCGAACTCGGCCAGATCGCAGCGCTCGCGGACGTAGTCCTCGGCGACCAGACCCTCCGTGACGATGACGTGGGCGAAGGCGTTGATGAAGGCGACGTTGGAGCCGGGCTTGAGCGGCAGGTGATGGTCGGCCCGGATGTGGGGCGACTTCACGAGGTCGATCTTGCGCGGGTCGGCGACGATGAGGCGGGCGCCCTCGCGCAGCCGCTTCTTCATCCGCGAGCCGAAGACCGGGTGGCCGTCGGTCGGGTTGGCGCCGATGACGAGGATCACGTCGGATTCCTCGACCGACTTGAAGTCCTGCGTGCCGGCGGAGGTGCCGAGCGTGGACATCAGGCCGTAGCCGGTCGGCGAGTGGCAGACGCGGGCGCAGGTGTCGACGTTGTTGTTGCCGAAGGCGGCGCGCACCAGCTTCTGGACGAGGTAGGCCTCCTCGTTGGTGCAGCGCGAGGAGGTGATGCCGCCGACCGAGTCGCGGCCGTAGGTCGCCTGGATGCGTTTGAACTCGGACGCCGCGTGGCTGATCGCCTCTTCCCAGGAGACCTCGCGCCACGGATCCGTGATCTTGGCGCGGATCATCGGCTTGGTGATGCGGTCCTTGTGGGTGGCATAGCCGTAGGCGAAGCGGCCCTTGACGCAGGAATGGCCCTCGTTGGCCTTGCCGCCCTTGTAGGGCACCATGCGAACGACCTTGTCGCCCTGCATCTCGGCCTTGAAGGCGCAGCCGACGCCGCAATAGGCGCAGGTCGTCACCGCCGCATGGTCGGGCTGGCCGAACTCGTGGATCGTCTTCTCCTGCAGCGTCGCGGTCGGGCAGGCCTGGACGCAGGCGCCGCAGGACACGCATTCGGACTGCATGAAGTTGGTCGGGCCCGCCGCCACGCGGCTGTCGAAGCCGCGGCCCTCGATGGTCAGCGCGAAGGTGCCTTGCGTCTCCTCGCAGGCGCGGACGCAGCGGTTGCAGACGATGCACTTCGAGGGGTCGTAGGTGAAGTAGGGGTTCGACTCGTCCTTGGGCAGGTAACGGTCGGAGGCCGGCTTGACGTGGTTGTCGCCGTCATAGCCGTAGCGCACGTCGCGCAGGCCGACCTGACCTGCAGTATCTTGCAGCTCGCAATCGCCGTTAGCGGCGCAGGTCAGGCAGTCGAGCGGGTGGTCGGAGATGTAGAGCTCCATCACGCCCTTGCGCAGCCGATGCAGCTTGTCGGTCTGCGTGTGCACGACCATGCCGTTCTCGGCCGGCGTGGTGCAGGAGGCGGGCGTGCCGCGACGGCCGTCGATCTCGACAAGACACATCCGGCAGGAGCCGAACGGCTCCAGCGAATCCGTGGCGCAGAGCTTCGGGATCTTGGTGCCCATATGCATCGCGGCGGCCATGACCGAGGTGCCCGCGGGCACCGTCACGCTCTCGCCATCGATGGTCAGCGTCACCGTCTGCTCATTGAGCCGGATCGGCGTGCCGTAGTCGATTTCCTTGATGAGGGTCATGCGACGGCCTCCTCACTCGGCCGCGACGGGCAGATCGCCCGCGCGCCGAAAATCCTCGGGGAAGTTGGTGATCGCGCTCATCACGGGCATGGGCGTCAGGCCGCCCATGGCGCAGAGCGAGCCGTCGGTCATGATCTCGCAGAGATCGGCGACGAGCTTGAGATTGGCCTCCGGGCGGATGCCGGAGATGACCTTGTCCATGGTCTCGACGCCGCGGGTGGCGCCGATGCGGCAGGGGGTGCACTTGCCGCAGGATTCGGTGGCGCAGAACTCGAAGGCGAAACGCGCCTGCTTGGCCATGTCCACCGTGTCGTCGAACACGACGATGCCGCCGTGGCCGACGAGGCCCTTCTTGGCCGCCATCGCCTCGTAATCCAGCGGCGTGTCGAGCAGGTCGTCGGGGAAGTAGGCCCCGAGCGGACCGCCGACCTGCACCGCCCGCACAGGACGGCCCGAGGCCGTGCCGCCGCCGAAATCCTCGATCACCTGCCGGATGGTGATGCCGAAGGCGTACTCGATCAGGCCGCCCTGCTTGATGTTACCGGCGAGCTGGATCGGCAGGGTGCCGAGCGAGCGGCCCATGCCGTACTCGGCGTAAGCCTTGGCGCCGTGCTCGAGAATGTACGGCACGGCCGTGAAGGTCATGACGTTGTTGACCAGCGTCGGCTGGCCGAGGAAGCCTTTGAGCGCGGGGATCGGCGGCTTGGCCCGGACGATGCCGCGCTTGCCCTCGAGGCTTTCCAGCAGCGAAGTTTCCTCGCCGCAGATATAGGCGCCGGCACCCAGCCGCACTTCGAGGTGGAAGCTCATGCCGGAACCGAGAATGTTGTCGCCCAGCACGCCGGCCCGCACGCCGTTGGCGATCGCGTCGCGCAGCGTCCGGAACGCCTGCGGGTACTCGGAGCGGCAGTAGATGTAGCCCCGCGTGGCACCGGTCGCGACGGCGGCGATGGTCATGCCCTCGATCAGGTTGAAGGGGTCGCCCTCCATCATGATCCGGTCGGCGAAGGTGCCGGAATCGCCCTCGTCGGCGTTGCAGACCACGTATTTCTGGTCCGATTGGGCCAGCATCACCGTGTTCCACTTGATGCCCGCCGGGAAGCCGGCGCCGCCGCGCCCGCGTAGTCCCGAATCGCGCACCTGGGCGACGACACCCTCGGCGTCGAGCTTCAGCGCGGCCTCCAGGCCGCGATAGCCGCCATGGGCCCGGTAATCCTCGACCGAGATCGGATCGACCACGCCGCAGCGATGGAAGGTCAGCCGGTGCTGCTTGGCGAGAAAAGGGATCTCCTCCGGCTTGCCGAGGCGGAGCGAATGCTCGCCGCCCTCGACAAAATTCGCATCGAGCAGGCCCTCGACATCGGCCGGCGTCACCGGGCCGTAGGCGATGCGGCCCTCAGGGGTCGCGACCTCGACCATCGGCTCAAGCCAGAGCATGCCGCGGGTGCCGGTGCGGACGATGCGCACATCGAGGCCGCGCCGCTCGGCACCGGCGAAGAGCGCGCGGGCGACGCGGTTGGCGCCGAGGCCGAGGGCGACGGCGTCCTGCGGAACGTAGAGTGTGATGCTCACGCGCGAACCTCCTTGAGGGCGGCGTCGAGGGATTCGGCGGACAGTCGAGCCAGCGGCTCGTCATCCACCAGGGCGGCAGGCGCGTTGGCGCAGAGGCCGAGGCAGTAGACCGGCTCGACGGTGACGCCGTCGGCGCTGGTGCCATGCCAGTCGCAACCCATGCGGGAGAGGATCTCGCCATGGAGCCGGTCGGAGCCCATCGCCTGGCAGGCCTCGGCCCGGCACAGCTTGACGTGATGGCGCCCGGCCGGCGGCTCGCGCCGGAAATCGTGGTAGAAAGTCAGGCAGCCATGCACTTCGGCGCGCGACAGGTTCAGCGCGTCGGCGATCATCGGCACGGCTTCCGCGTCAACGTAGCCGAACGTCTCCTGAAGCGCATGCAATATAGGGAGAGTCGCGCCCTCCAAAGATTGCAGCCCGGCGACGATCCCAGCCGCGCGGGTGGCGTTCCAAGGCTCGGGACTAGCCATGCTTTCCTGCCCAACTTGGTTTTGTTCTAAGGCTCAATCCAAACAGGGTCGGCACTAAAGTTCAATCAAGCAGTCTCGTGGTTCGACAAAAATTTTCGATCAAAACGCTTCGTTTGCGGTGCATCATCCGCTCAATGGGTATTCAAATTTTTTTTGAAATGGCAGGAAATTTTCTTCGTATGGGTCGGGCAGGGGTGTCCGGCAGGGTGTGAAATAGGCCATCCTGAGTCGTTGCGAGGGCGAAATCCGAGGCTGCTTCGGCGGTGCCGGGATGGAATGGCGGGCGGACGGACCCCAGCGCGGTGAACGCTCCCGCAGGCCCGCTATGCGCCTGGAGCGCCTCGCGGGCGATCCCGGTGATGGGATGGGCGGCGTCGCCGTCGCTGTGAAGCAGGTCGCAGGCGACCCGGCCCGCTCCCATGCCGCCCTGCGGTCCTGAGTCAGTTCAGGCCGCGCCCCGAACCGCCCGGAACTGCGCGTAGCGCTTCAGGAGATCGTCGATCACCCGATCCCGGCCATAGCCGGTGACGTCGTGCGGGCGGTCACCCTCGGAGGTCTGGACGACGGCGCGATAATGGCGCTCGTCCGACGATCTCGACGGATTCTCGGCCCAGGCGAAGCTCGGCGTCCGCAATCCACGCACCCGGATGCCGTAGCGGAAGGCGCCGCGGTCTCCGTAGGGAACGATGAGATCGATGCGCTCGCCCGAACGCACGACCTCGGGCGACAGGCCGCTCTCGCGCATCTGCCCGGCAACCGCCTCGAGGGCGGGCGCCACCGTCTCGTCGAGGAAGGTCTTCAGGTCTTCCTTCCGGTAGGAGTGGGTAATGGCCGCCAGCCGCTCCTGCCAGGACAGGCCGCCCGAAGCGGCAGTGGCCGAGGACAGGTCGAGTCCGCCGCTGCGCCCCTCCATCTGGAGGGCCCGGAGCAGGCCGTAGCAGATGAAGATCATCACGACGGAGAAGGGAAGGGCGCTGGCGATGGCCGCGGTCTGGAGCGCCTCCAACCCGCCCGCCACCAGCAGGACGGCGGCGACGGTGCCCCCGCTGATCGCCCAGAACACCCGCTGCCAGAGCGGCGGGTTGTCGGCCGCGCCGGAGGTGATCATGTCGATCACCAGCGCACCGGAATCCGCCGAGGTGACGAAGAAGAAGATCACGAGCAGCGTCGCCAGCCCCGAAGCGATGGTGCCGAACGGCAGGTGCCCGAGCATCTCGAACAGGGTGACGGGCATGTTGTCCTTGACGATGTCCGTCAGCGCCACGGCGCCGGACCGGTCCATCTCGATCGCCGTATTGCCGAACACCGTCATCCAGAAGAAGGTGAACAGCACCGGCACCAGCAGGACGCCGGTCACGAATTCGCGGATGGTTCGCCCACGCGAGATCCGGGCGATGAACATGCCGACGAAGGGCGACCACGCGATCCACCAGCCCCAGTAGAAGAGCGTCCAGCTCCCCAGCCACTCATTGGGCTTGTAGGCGTAGGTCTGGAGCGTGCGCTCGACCACGGCGCCGAGATAGGCGCCGACGTTCTGGACGAAGGCCTGGAGCAGGAACACCGTCGAGCCGGTGACCAGCACGAAGAGCAGCAGAACGACGGCAAGGATGATGTTGAGTTCGGACAGGACCTTCACGCCTCGGTCGAGCCCCGAGGCGACCGACAGCGTGGCGCAACCGGTGATGACGGCGATCAGGACGATCTGCACGAGCGTGTTGTTCGGCAAGCCGAACAGGTGGGTGAAGCCGGCGTTCACCTGCAGCACGCCGAGCCCCAGCGAGGTCGCGACGCCGAAGATCGTGCCGAGCACCGCGAAGATGTCGATCGCGTGCCCGATCGGGCCGTTGATCCGGTCGCCGATGAGCGGGTGGAGGGCCGAGCGCACCGTGAGCGGCAAGCCGCGGCGGAACGAGAAGTAGGCCAGGGCCAGTCCCACGACGATGTAGATCGCCCAGGCATGCACGCCCCAATGGAAGAAGGTCAGCACCATCGCCCGCTGGGCGGCCTCGATGGTCTTGCCCTCGCCCGTGGGGGGCGTGGCGTAATGCTGAAGCGGCTCGGCCACGCCGAAGAAGATCAGGCCGATGCCCATGCCGGCGCTGAACAGCATCGCGAACCACGACAGGTAGCTGTAGTCGGGCTCGCTGTCGTCCGGCCCCAGCTTCACGTCGCCGTAGCGGCTCAGCATCAGGAAGATCGCGAAGCCGAGAAAGCCGGCGACGACGGCGATGTAGAACCAGCCGAATTCATGCACGATCGCGGCTTGCAGGGTGTCGAACAGCGACTTGGCCTGTGTGGGGAACAGCGCGCTGAGGCCGGCGAAGGCGAGCGTCAGCCCGGCCGAGGTGAAGAAGACCGGCGGGTTGACCTGCATCCTCGGGCCCCTTCGACCGAGAGGGTTCTGCTCGGTGAGATCGCTCATGTCCGCTCGGGCTTCCCTTGGTGTCTTCGAACGATCCGGTCGCGTCGGATGCAGGCGGGCTCGCGGCTTCGGAGACGGCGATCCGCTCCGATGCCGGGAGAAAGCTCATCGACATATGTGAATAGCCGCGCTTCCGTTCCCGAGCCGCATCCGGGACGGTGAGGCGTCCTCAGATTTCGAGGGCGGCGTAGGTCAGCACCCGCAATTCCCGGCGCAGGGGCAGGGCGGAGGAGGGGATCAACTGGGTCATCAGCACCACCACCATGTCCTCGTCGGGGTCGATCCAAAACGAGGTGCTCGCCACCCCGCCCCAGGACACCTCGCCCGGCGTGCCGAGGATCTGGGCGCGAGCGGGGTCGAGCATCACCGAAAACCCGAGCCCGAAGCCGATGCCGGCGTAAGACGATTCGGCGAAGCGCGGCTGGCCCATCGAGGCGAGATCGCCGGGCAGGTGGTTCATCAGCATCAGTTCGACGGTCTTGCGCCCGAGCAGCCGCACGCCGTCGCATTCGCCGAGATTGAGGATCATCCGGCAGAAGCGCAGGTAGTCTGCCGCCGTCGAGACGAGGCCGCCCCCGCCCGAGGCGAGCGGCGGCGGCGCCAGGAACCGGCTGCCGACGCTGTCGTCGTAGAGCCGGAGCTTTCCGGCGCGATCGAAGGCGTAGTTCGCCGCAAAGCGCGCCTGCTTCTCTTCCGGCACGAAGAAATCGGTGTCGTTCATGCCGAGCGGCCGGAGGATGCGCGCACGCATGAAATCCGCAAAATCCTGGCCCGACACCACCGCGACGAAGTGGCCGAGCACATCGGTGGCGACCGAGTAGTTCCATTCCGCCCCCGGCTGAGCCAGCAGCGGCTGCTGCGCGAGCCGCGCCACGAGCTCGCCGAGCGGCAGGGTCGAGGTCTGGAAGTCGATCTCGTTCTGGCGGTAGAGCGCGTCGACGAGGGTCGCCTCCATGAAGCCGTAGGTCAGGCCGCTGGTGTGGGTGAGGAGGTCGCGGATCGTGATCGGGCGCAGCGCCGGCTCGGTCTCGATCTTGGCCCGGTTGCCGCCGGTCATCACCCGCATCTCGGCGAAGTCCGGCAGGAAGCGCGCGATCGGATCGTCGAGCTGGAACCGCCCCTCCTCGTAGAGCATCAGCACCGCGAGGGAGGTCAGCGGCTTCGTCATCGAATAGATGCGAGTGATGGTGTCGGCGGCAAACGGCTTTTCCCGCGCAAGGTCCGCGTGGCCGTGGGCGCGGAAGAAGGCGGTCTTGCCACCCCGCAGCACGCTCACCGAGAGGCCGGCGAGGCGCCCGGATTCGACGTAGCCTCGCATCCAGGCGTCGATCCGCTCCAGACGGTCGGGACAGAGGCCGACGTCTCGGGGATCGGTCTCAACCTGCATGCGCGGCTCCTCGTGTTCGTGTCGTAAGGCCGGTGTAGCGGCCTCGGCCCGAGCGGCGCCAGCCCGAAAGCCGTCACCAGCCCATGGTGCCGGGCCCGCCCTTGAACGGCCCGACGAGCCCCGGCGTGATCCAGCCACCATAGAAGCCGCCGGGCTGGGGCTCGGCCCGCACGTCGCCGATGAGGCAGGTGTCCATCGGCCCGGCATAGAAGGCGACGTAGCCGGCGATGGGCCGGAAGCCCGGCGTCGGATCGGGATAGGCCCAGGCCGCCCCCGACGCCCGTTCTCCGCCGCCCGTCACATCGAACAGCACGGCCCTGCCTTTCCATTCACAAATTCCGGCGCGGCGTGGGGGCCCGAGTACGCCCTCGGCGATATGCTGGGGCGGGATGTAGTAGGTCGGCGGGTGGCTCGTCTCCAGCACCCGGAAGCCTTCCGTGGTCGCGGCGATGGTCCGGCCGCCGAGGATGACGGTCAGCCGCTCCGGCACCGGCTCCAGCCGGGGCGGGCGGGGATAGTCCCAGACGCTTTCCTGCCCCGGACCGGGGCGGACGGGGATGGGCCGCACGGGCGCCTCCGTTGATGTCGCATCACTGGTTTGTCGCAACCGGCCCTCATGCTAGCGCATCGAGAGCCCGAGAGAAGGACGCCGCCGTGAGCGAAGCCGCACGCCAAACCGCAGACTATGCGCTGTTCCTCGATTTCGACGGCACCCTGGTCGAGATCGCCCCGCGCCCCGACGCGGTGCAGGTCGATCCCGGCCTGGTGCCCGCGCTGGAGCGCCTGCGCGAGCGGCTCGGGGGGGCGCTCGCCATCGTCACCGGACGGCCGGTCACGGTGATCGACGACTTCCTGAGCCCCGCCCGGTTCGACGTGGCCGGGCTGCACGGCGTCGAGCGCCGGGTGGACGGCCATTTGAGCGGCGGACGGCCGGAGGATCATCCGGACCTGCGCGCGGGCGTCGAGCGGCTGCACGCGGAGACGGCCCGCTACGAATCCGTGCTGATCGAGGACAAGGGCGCCTCGGTCGCCGTGCATTGGCGGCTGGCCACGCCGGGCGATGCGCAGGCGGCCGAGACCATCGTCAAGGCGGTAGCGGCCGATCTCGGCTCCGCCTACCGGCTCCAACTCGGCAAGGCGGTCGGCGAGATCGTGCCGGCCGACGCCACCAAGGGCCACGCGATCCGCGCCTTCGCGGAGGCGGCCCCCTATGCCGGCCGGCGCGCGATCTTCCTCGGCGACGACCGCACCGACGAGATCGCGTTCGCCTCCGTCAACGAGGATGGCGGCATCAGCGTGCGCATCGGCGACGGAGAGACCGTGGCCGGCCGCCGCCTCGCCAGCCCCGCCGACGTGCGCGCGCTGATCACCGCCTGGGCCGAGGGCGCACCGATCGACCTCGACGCGCTGCCCGCTGCCTGAAGGCACTTGCGGGGCAGAACCGTCCGCCGCAACGCTTGCCGAACGGCCGGCGCACCCTCTGTTAAGGTCGCGGCAAAGCACGGCGAGAAGCGAGAGGCGGATGTTCGAATTCCCGGTGCTGATCGGTGACATCGGCGGGACGAATGCCCGCTTCGGGCTGATCGAAACGAGGGGCGGGGCGCCCCGCCTCCTCTCCCGCGAGGCGACCGACGGCCATCCCGATCCGAGCGCGGCGATCCGGTCGTCCCTGGCGCGGGCCGGCGCGCCCGCGCCGCGCTCGGCGATCCTGGCGATCGCGGGCCGGGTAGATGCGCCCGCCGTCCAGCTCACCAACGCGGCTTGGCGGGTGGACGCCGCCGCCATCGGCCGGGACTTCGGGCTGGCGCGGGTCGCCTTGGTCAACGACTATGTTCCGGTCGCCGCGGGCGCGGCCAGCATCGAGCCCGACGAACTCACGCCGATCGGACCGGCGCGGGAGGACGCGCCCGGGCCCCGGCTCGTACTGGGCCCGGGCACCGGCTTCGGCGCCGCGGCCGTGATTCCCTACGGGGAGCGCCTCGCCATCGTCTCGACGGAGGCCGGCCACACCGACCTGGGGCCGACCGACGCGGAAGAGGCAGAGATCTGGCCGGCGGTCGAGCACGTCGAGGGGCGGGTCACGGTGGAGACGCTGCTCTCGGGCTCCGGTCTCGCCCGGCTCTGCGCGGCGATCCGCGCGGTGCGGGCGGCCGGCGACGGCTCCCTGGGCGATCCAGCCGAGATCACCAGCGCCGGCCTGTCGGGCGAGGATCCGCACGCGCAGGCCGCGCTCGCGCTGTTCGGCAAGCTGCTCGGGCGGGTGTGCGGGGATCTGGCGCTCACCTTCCTCGCCACCGGCGGGGTCTATATCGGCGGCGGCATCGCCCCGCGGATCGTCTCCGTCCTGCGGGAGGGCGGGTTCCGCGAGGCCTTCGAGCGCAAGGCGCCCTTCGCCGAGCAGATGCGCGCGATCCCCACCAGCGTCATCACCGTGAAGGACCCCGCCTTCAGCGGCCTCGCGGCCTTGGCGAGCCAAAGCGGGCGCTTCGTCTATCACGGGCAGGGTTGGACGCCGGATCCGTGACGCCAGGAGGCCGCCGCCCCCTATGCCCCCTGGCGTCGGCCGAACGGTCTGTTAACCATGGCAGGCGCTAAGCTTCGTCGTCCCCGCCGTCTCGTCCCGAGCGGCGCGGGAGCGTGGAGCCGCCCAGAGTCCAGACCATGCGCGCCAAGCCCATCCTTCGCGCCCACCTCCTGTTTCTCGCCGGGGCGCTCGCCCTTCCGGCCGGGACACAGGCGGCGCCGCGGGCCCACAGGGCCAAGGCGGCCCCCGCGGGCGTCGCCGTCGATTACAGCGTCAATCTCGCCGGTATCCCAATCGGCAATGCCCAGCTCACCGGCGCCTTCGAGGGCGCGCGCTACCGTATGGACGTCTCGGCGGTGCTGACGGGCCTCGTCGGCGCGGTCACCGGCGGCCAGGGCTCGGCCCGGTCCTCGGGCAGCATCGCCGCGGCGCCGCTGCCGAGCGCCTTCTCGATCGCCACCCGCACCAGCAGTTCGGGCATCGCCGTGCGCATGGCGCTGGCGGGCGGCAACGTCACCCAGGCCGAGGTGACCCCGCCGCTGCTCGATACCGGCGACCGGGTGCCGGTCACGGCGGCGGCCAAGCGCGGCGTGATCGATCCCGCGAGCGCGCTGATGATGCCGGCCCGCGCCCGCGCCGAACTCACCGATCCCGAGAACTGCAACCGCACGCTTCCCGTCTTCGACGGCGCGACCCGCTTCAACGTGGTCCTGAGCTACGGCGAGACCCGGCAGGTGGAAAAGCCCGGCTACAGCGGGCCGGTGCTGGTCTGCAACGCCCGCTACGTCGCCATCGCCGGCCACCGGCCCGACCGGCCGGGGGTGAAGTTCATGGAAGACAACCGCGACATGTCGGTCTGGCTCGCGCCCGTCGAGGGAACGCGGGTGCTGGTGCCGCTGCGGATCGCCGTGCGCACCACGCTCGGCACCAACATCATCGAGGCGACCCGCTGGACGCGGACCGGCACCGCGACCGCCAGCGGCGGCGAAGCCCAGCCGGCCGCCATCGCCGACGCGAGCCTGTCGCAGCAGTAGGTTTTGCGGATCGCAATCCAGATCGACCCGGTCATCCGCGACGCGCCCTCATCCTGAAGTGTCCGCGTCAGCGGGCCTCGAGGGATGAGGGGCCGAGCGGGACCGAGCGACGATCGAATGAGCGCCGATGCGGTTAGGAGGTGCAACCATGCGTCGGTTCGCAAACGCTTCGCCCCGCAGGAACACTCTGCGGCGCGTCTGCCTCATCCTAGCCCTCCTCGTCCCATCCTTCGCCTGGGCCGGCGGCCCCCTCACGGCGGGGCCGGATTGCGGCCCGGACGCGTTCTCCACCGCACAGGTGATCGAAGGCCGCCCGCCGCGCCGCGGCCCGCTGACGGCGATGCCCGACACCCTCTGCACGGACCTCACGCCGCAGCAGCCTCAGCCCCGGATCGACATCTATGCCTATCCCGGCGTCGGTGCCCCGGCTGGCGGGCCGGGCACCGGCGTCCCATATGAGGGACGGTCGCCGCAGCTCGCCCCGTACCGCTAGAGCATCGTCCCGAAAGGTGGCTTCCGGCTTTCGGAAAAAAGACGATGCAACAGCAAGCGCCTCGAGCATGGTCCGGGATCCGGTATCCAGGACGGTGCTCGAGCGGCCGACTTCCGATGCAGGGCCCAGTGCCCGGCTGCCCTCCGCTCCGCCGACGGCCCTCAGCGCCGTAGGGATCGCCGCCCCCGCATGACGCTCCGCACCCTTCACCGCGAGGCCCGCGCGCGCGGGGTCACGGCGGTGCTCGGCCCGACCAACACGGGCAAGACGCACATGGCCATCGAGCGGATGCTCCTGCATCCGACCGGCATGATCGGCCTGCCCCTGAGGCTCCTGGCGCGGGAAGTCTACCTGCGCGTGGTCGCCAAGGTCGGTGCTGAGAACGTCGCGCTCATCACCGGCGAGGAGAAGATCAAGCCGGACCGGCCGCGCTACTGGATCTGCACCATCGAGGCGATGCCGCGCGACCTCGACGTCGCCTTCGTGGCGATCGACGAGATCCAGCTCGCCGCCGACATGGATCGCGGCCACGTCTTCACCGATCGCCTGCTCTACCGGCGGGGCCGCGAGGAGACGCTGCTGATCGGCTCCTCGACCATGCTGCCGCTGGTGCAGGCACTGATCCCCGGCGTGCAGACGACGACCCGTCCGCGTCTCTCGAGCCTGACCTTCGCGGGCGAGAAAAAGATCTCGCGGCTGCCGCACCGCACCGCGATCGTCGCCTTCTCGGCCGAGGAAGTCTACGCCATCGCCGAGCTGATCCGGCGCCAGCGCGGCGGCGCGGCGGTGGTGCTCGGCGCGCTCTCGCCTCGCACCCGCAACGCCCAGGTCGAACTCTATCAATCGGGCGACGTCGATTACCTCGTCGCCACCGACGCGGTCGGCATGGGGCTCAATCTCGACGTCGATCACGTGGCCTTCGCCGCGAACTGGAAATACGACGGCACCCGCTTCCGCAAATTGTCCCCGGCCGAGATGGGCCAGATCGCCGGGCGCGCCGGGCGCCATATCGCCGACGGTACGTTCGGTTCGACGGGGCGCTGCCCACCCTTCGAGCCGGAGATGGTCGAGGCGCTGGAGACCCACGATTTCGAGCCCGTGCGCATGCTGCAATGGCGCAACCCGGACCTCGAATTCGCCTCGCTGGAACGGCTGCAGGCGAGCCTGGACGAACATCCGCACGAACAGGGCCTGACCCGTGCGCCGATGGGCGAGGACCAGCAGGCGTTCGAGATCCTGATGCGCGAGGAAGACATTCGCGACATGGCGAAAGGGCCGGCAGCGGTGCGCCGGCTGTGGGACACCTGCGGCGTGCCGGACTACCGCAAGGTCCACCCGCAGACCCATGCCGACCTCGTGGCCCAGCTCTACCGCTTCCTGATGCGCGGTATGGCGGGCCGCATCCCCAACGACTGGTTCGCCCGCCACGTGGCGATGATCGACCGCACCGACGGCGACATCGACGCCCTGTCCCAGCGCATCGCGCAGGGGCGGACCTGGACCTTCGTAGCGAACAGGCCCGACTGGTTGCTCGATCCTCTGCATTGGCAGGGCG
Source organism: Methylobacterium sp. J-043 (assembly GCF_022829505.1). Classification (NCBI taxonomy): domain Bacteria; kingdom Pseudomonadati; phylum Pseudomonadota; class Alphaproteobacteria; order Hyphomicrobiales; family Methylobacteriaceae; genus Methylobacterium; species Methylobacterium sp. J-043. The sequence continues at coordinate 59,205 of NZ_JAKSYB010000013.1, forward strand.
AGACGCGTCGGGTAGAGGACAGATTGTCCGACGCCCTGCACGAGCGCCTCGCGAGCCGCTTCGTCGATAGGCGCACCAGCGTCCTGATGCGGCGCTTGAGAGAGAAGACGATGCTGGAAGCCGAAATCACCTCCGGCGGTGACGTCACCGTCGAGGGTCAACATGTGGGCCGTCTTCACGGCTTCCAATTCGTGCCCGACCCACAAGCCGAGGGCCACGAAGCCAAGACCCTGCGCTCCGCCGCCGACAAGGCGCTGGCCGGCGAGATCGAGGCGCGGGCCGACCGCTTCGCCTCGGCCGCCGACGCGTCGCTGGTGCTCTCGCATGACGGCATCATCCGCTGGACCGGCGATCCCGTCGCCAAGCTGACGCCGGGCGACAAGCTGTTCGAGCCCGGCATCCGCCTCATCGCCGACGACAGCCTGTCCGGTGCGTCCCGCGAAAAGGTCGAGACGCGGCTGGCGGCATGGCTGCGCGCCCACGTCGTGCGCCTGCTCGGGCCGCTGATGGAGATCGAGACGGCGGCCGACCTCACCGGGCTCGCCCGCGGCATCGGCTATCAGGTGGTCGAGGCGCTCGGCGTGCTGGAGCGGGCCAAGGTGGCGCACGAGATGCGCACCCTCGATCAGGACGGGCGGGCCAATCTCCGCCGTCACGGCGTGCGCTTCGGCGCCTACCACATCTTCCTGCCCGCGCTGCTGAAGCCGGCCCCGCGCACCCTCGCCGCCCAGCTCTGGGCGCTGAAGAACGGCGGCCTCGACCAGCCCGGCCTCGACGAGATCGCGCATCTGGCCAGTTCCGGCCGCACCTCGATCAAGGTCGATCCCAACATCGCTAAGGGCCTCTACCGCGCCGCCGGCTTCCGGGTCTGCGGCGAGCGGGCGGTGCGCGTCGATATCCTGGAGCGGCTCGCCGACCTGATCCGCCCGGCCATCGCCTACCGCCCCGGCACGACCCCGGGCGAGCCGCCTGCCGGCAGCGCGGACGGCGACGGCTTCGTCGCCACCGTCAACATGACCTCGCTCGTCGGCTGCTCGGGCGAGGATTTCGCCTCGATCCTGAAGTCCTTGGGCTACGTCGCGCAGAACCGTGCCGGCCCGGCCATCACCGTGCCCCTGGTCGCGGCAGCACCGACCGTCCCCGCCGCACGCCCCGACGAGGTCGCATCCCAGGAGACGGCGACCCAAGACACCGCCAGCGAGACATCGGCGACCGAGGAGACACCGGTCGACGAAGCGGCAGCCGAAGCGACGTCGCAGGACGCGACCGCCGTCGATGCCACGGCCGAGCCGAGCGACGAGACGGCGCCTGCCGAAGCAACGTCCGACGCCGAGGGTGAAACCGAGACCGTCACCGCCGAGGCCGAGCCCACCGCGGGAGAGACGGTCGAAGCACCGGCCGAAGCGGATGCCCCGGTCGAGGAATCGGCACCGAGCGAGGCCGAGACGGCCCCCCAAGCCGCCGCACCGATGCCGGTCGAGACCGCCGATGCCGCGCAGGCGGCTGCGGCGACCGGAGAGGTCGAGGCGGTGGACGCCGCCGATTCGGCGATCCCTGCGGACGAGCCCTCCGCGGATACCGAATCGGCAGAAGCAGGCACGGAAGCGACCGAGGCTGCGCCGGCCGCTCCTGAGACTGTCGAGGTCTGGCATCTTCACCGTCCGCAGCGTCACACCGGTCAGCGGCCCGGCCGCGGCCAGGGACGTCCAGACGGACGCCAAGAGGGCAGACAGGACGGCCGTCAGGATGGACGCCAGGGCGAGCGCCGCAACGACGGCCCGCGCCGTCCCCGCGAGGACCGTCCGGAGGGTGGACGTCCGGCACGGGCCGACGGACGGGGCGACAGCCGCCGCGAAGGTCAGGGCGAGGGCGCCCGCCGCGAGCCGCAGGGCGGCCGCAACCGGCCCGAGCGCCGCGACGAGAACCGCCGTCCCAGCACCGAGCCGCGCCCACCGCGCCGCGAGCGCCAGCCCGATCCGGATTCGCCCTTCGCGGCACTCGCCGCACTGAAGGCGAAGCTGGAATCGGACGGGGGCAAGCGCTGAAGCGCCCGCCCCACGAGGGGTTGCCTGCCTTCAGGCAAGCCGGTGCCATGACGGTTCCGGCGGCCATGATCGCCGGATGAGCGCGGGGCGCCAGCGCCTCGACAAGTGGCTGTGGTTCGCGCGCTTCGCGCGGACCCGCTCGATGGCGGCCCGGCTCGTGAGCGACGGGCATGTCCGCGTGAACGGCATCCGTGCCGACGCGCCGGCCAAGGCCATCCATTGCGGCGACGTGCTCACGGTCGCCGCCCCCCACGGGACGATGCTGGTGCGGGTGCTCGATCTCGGCGAGCGCCGCGGCGGCGCCCCGGAGGCGCAGCGGCTCTACGAACCGGTCGGCGAGGCCGGTTCCTGACCCCTCGTTCAGCGCGATCCGCCCCTTCGGCAAACCTGGCGCTTGATCATCGTCGCACAAGCCTCTAATCGGTCCGCGCCTTTACGCCCGGCTCACGGCCGGTCCCGCGGTAGGATTGCACGATGGCCAAGGAAAAGTTCTCCCGTACCAAGCCGCACTGCAACATCGGCACGATCGGGCACGTGGATCACGGCAAGACGTCGCTGACGGCGGCGATCACGAAGGTTTTGGCGGAGTCGGGCGGGGCCACCTTCACGGCCTACGACCAGATCGACAAGGCGCCGGAAGAGAAGGCGCGCGGCATCACGATCTCGACCGCCCACGTCGAGTACGAGACGACCAACCGCCACTACGCGCACGTCGACTGCCCCGGCCACGCCGACTACGTGAAGAACATGATCACCGGTGCCGCCCAGATGGACGGCGCGATCCTGGTCGTGTCCGCCGCCGACGGCCCGATGCCGCAGACCCGCGAG
>NZ_JAKSYB010000018.1:0-26484 GCF_022829505.1 Methylobacterium sp. J-043
GCCGGCCCAACGACAGCTACGGGCTGAAGATGAACTGGCAGCGTTTGTCGGAGAATTACACGCAGTTCCTGGCGGACGCGAACTTCATCTCGGGCGGTTCGGGCGCCCCGTATTCGCGCGACAAGTTCGTGTTCGAAGCCAACGCACACTTCGACGTCGGTGCGGGCGTGATCTTCGAGCCGGTGGTGCAGTACGTGGTCAACCCGAACACGTTCTGGAACCCCTTCACCGCGCGGCGGGCGCGTGACGGCTTCTACGCCGGCGCCACCCTCGTCGTCCCGCTCGGGACGCTGCTCGGCCTCGCGCCGGGCTGATTTTCAGTCCCGTCGTGTGGTGGTACGTCGGAGACCGCATGGAGGGCCGCGCTATGGGATAGGTTCTCCACGGCAGCGCCACAGCGACTGAGGCGATCCGTCGGGCAATCCAAGCTCGTCAAGAGAGCGTGAGAGCGGCGACCAAGTGCTACGGCGTCAGCCCGACCACCGTGCAGAAGTAGCGTGGTCGGGAGACGTCAGCGGACGCCCGCATGGGACCGAAGGAAGCGCGGTCCACCGGCTCGAGCCCGGAGGAGGAAGCGATCGTCGTCGCCTTCCGACGACACACGTTGCTGCCGCTGGACGACTGCCTCTCCGCGCTCCAGCCCACCCTTCCGCATCTGACCCGCTCGTCGCCGCACCGCTGCCTTCAGCGCCACGGCATCATTCGGCTGCCAGAGATCGACGGCGACAAGCCCAAGCGTTCGCGCTTCAAGGCCTATCCAATCGGCTACTTCCACATCGATATTGCGCAGGACAGAAGAGGGCAAGTTGCGCCTGTTCGTGGCCATCGACCGCACGAGCACGTTCGCCTTCGTTCAACTGCACGACAAGGCCACTCAGTGGATCGCAGCAGACTTTCTTCGTGATCTCTGGTCGTAGCCGTGCCCTATACGATCCACACGGTGCTGACCGACAACGGCATCCAATTCACTGACAATAGGCAGGTGAATGAGGAGGCCGACGCTGCAGCCGACGCCTACTGGGCCGAGCGCGACGAGCCACGCATCTACCGCTGGCATGCGTTCGACTGGGCCTGCGATCAGACCAAGATCGAGCATCGCCTGACCAAGCCGCGCTGTCTGTCGACGAACGGCCAAGTCGAGCGGATGAACCGCACCATCAAGGACGCCACGGTCAAGCGCTACCATTACGTCAGCCACGACGAACTGCACCACCATCTGCAGCTGTTCGTCGAAGCCTACAACTATGACCGCCGACTCAAGACATTGCGCGGCCGCACGCCCTACGAGTTCATCTGCCAGACCTGGACGAAAGAACCCGAACGATTCAGGCTCGGTCCGTCACACTACATGCCGGGACTGAACATCATGAACGCGAACCTCGCCGACTACCTCGTGGCGGTGGAAGCCGACATCCCGGAGGTCACGACCATCTCGGTCGGCGTGTCCGACCTCGCCGCCATGGCGCTCGGCGGGAAGGCGGTCGGAGAGCTCGGCATCGTGGGCGTCACCGCCATCGGCAACGCCGTCTTCCACGCCACCGGCCCATCACAGTACAGGTGGCGCCAACGCCCGACCCAGGTCCGGCTGGGTGAAGCCATCCGGAAAGCGGTGAGCCACAATTCCCAGTAAGTGGTCTCGGATCGTCCTTGATCAAGGAGTGAGGCTTGATCTTGGTTCGATTTTGGCCCCGTCGAAGGAGTTCCTGTTCCGCGAACTTTTAACGAGAAGACTATCTCTGTATCGCCCATACCTAGAGAACATCAGGCTTCATCGGCTTCAGAAAGAAGGGTTTGATTCTTAAATCGCATATCGGCGCAGCAATCCGGGTCATCTGCCTTGAGCTTGGGGCAGGAATTGCCGATTTCATTGCCATGCCGCGCTCGTCGACCGCTTTCGCGATCTGGGCCGGGGGCGGACAGCGGAGGATGGCCGGACGATGTCGCAGATCGAAGCGGGGTGGGGCGCTGGCCCGAGTGGACGCTACGAGGATCTCGCCGGACACTTCCGACCGGTTTTCGCGGAGATCCGTGCCGGTGCCGTCGAACGGGACGCCCAGCGACGCCTGCCCCAGGCCGAACTCGGCTGGCTGAAGGCGGCGGGCTTCACCACCTTGCGCCTGCCCTCCGAGGCGGGCGGGCACGGCGCCAGCCTGCCGGAGCTGTTCAACCTGCTGATCGAGCTGTCGGCTGCCGATTCCAACGTCACCAACGCGCTTCGCGCGCATTTCGGCTTCACCGAGGACGTGCTGAGCGCGGCCTCCCCCGAGTGGCGCGCCCGCTGGGTCGCCCGGCTCGGCGCCGGCGAGACGGTCGGCAGCGGCGTGTCCGAAACGGGGCCGGCCAAGGTCGGGCAGTTCGACACGGTCGTGCACCGCCGCGGCGACGGCGGCGTGGTGGACGGCAGGAAATTCTACACGACCGGCTCTCTGCTCGCCGATTGGATCCACCTCTCCGCCCAGGACGAGAGCGGCGACCCCGTGGTGGCGGCGGTGCCGACATCTGCACCCGGCGTCACCATCGAGGACGACTGGGACGGGTTCGGTCAGGCGCTCACCGCGAGCGGCACTGCCCGCTTCGAGGGCGTGGTCCTGGCCCCGGACCTGATCAAGCCGGAGACGGTGCGCTTCCCCTACGCCATGGCCTTTTTCCAGCTCGTGCATCTGGCTACGCTCGCCGGCATCGCCCGGGCGGCAGCCGAGGACGCAGCGCGGCTGGTGGCGGCCCGCGCCCGCGTCTACAGCCACGGCAATGCCGGCCGCACGGCGGACGACCCGCAAGTGCAGGCAGTGGTGGGCCGGGTGCGCAGCAACGCCTACGCGGCGGGCGCCATCGTCCTGAAGGCGGCCGAGAGCGTGCAGCGCGCCGCCGAGGCCGCCCTGGCGCAGGGGCGGGACGCGGCCGAGCCGGCCTGCGCGCTCGCCGATGTCGAGATCAACCAAGCCGTCACCGTGGTGACGAACCTCGTGCTGGAGGCCACCACCGTGCTGTTCGACGCGCTCGGCGCCTCCGCGGTGAAGGCGGAGCACGGGCTCGACCGCTACTGGCGCAACGCCCGCACACTGGCCTCGCACAATCCGCGGATCTACCGCGAGCGCAGCGTCGGGGAATTTGCGATCAGCGGCACCCGGCCGCCCCGCGAGTACCGCGTCGGCACGGCCTGAGCGGACGTACGATGTCCCGCCGCTCCGACCGGATGCGCCTCGGCGCCTTCCTCTATCCCGGCGGCCATCACGTCGCCGCCTGGCGCCATCCCGCCTCGCAGGCCGACGCGGGCGTCAACGTCGCGCATTATCGACAGATCGCCCGGACCGCCGAGGCGGCGGGCTTCGATCTCCTGTTCCTCGCCGACGGGGTCAGCATCCGCGGCGACGACCTCGACGCGTTGAGCCGCACCGCGATCCGCTATGTCGGCCAGTTCGAGCCGCTGACGCTGCTGTCCTATCTAGCCGCCGTGACCGAGCGGATCGGCCTCGTGGCCACCGCCTCCACGACCTACAACGAGCCGTTCCACGTCGCGCGCAAATTCGCCTCCCTTGATCATCTCAGCGGTGGCCGGGCCGGCTGGAACCTCGTCACCTCCGCCGATCCGCGCGAGGCCTGGAACTTCGGTCGCGAGAGCCACATGGCCCATGCCAACCGCTATGCCCGGGCCGAGGAGTTCGTGGACGTGGTCCGCGGCCTATGGGATTCCTACGAGGACGACGCCTTCGTCCGCGACCGGGCGGACGGCCGCTTCTTCGATCCCGGCAAGCTCCATCTCCTGGCGCACGAGGGCCCGCACTTCTCGGTGCGCGGGCCCCTCAACGTGCCGCGCCCGCCTCAGGGGCATCCGGTCGTTGTGCAGGCCGGCTCGTCGGAGGCCGGCAAGAGCCTCGCGGCGCGCACCGCCGAGGTGATCTTCACCGCCCAGCAGACGCTTGAGGACGCGACCGCCTTCTACGCCGACGTGAAAGGCCGGATGCGCGCCTTCGGGCGCGATCCGGATCACCTCAAGATCATGCCGGGGGCCTTCCCCGTGGTCGGGCGCACGGAAGGCGAGGCGCAGGACAAGTTCGACGCACTCCAGGAACTGATCCACCCGGTGGTCGGCCGCTCGCTCCTCGAACAGCTCACCGGCGCGGACTTCTCCGCCCATCCGGACGACGCGCCGGTGCCGGAGATGCCCGAGACCGAGGGCGGCAAGAGCCGCAAGGACCTGTTCGTGCAACTCGCCCGCCGCGAGGGGCTGACGATCCGCGAGCTGTACCTGCGCGCCGCCGCAGCCCGGGGCCACTGGACCCTCGTCGGCACGCCCGTGCAGATCGCCGACGCCCTGCAGGAGCGCTTCGAGGCCTTCGGCGCCGACGGCTTCAACATCATGCCGCCGACCCTTCCGGGCGGGCTCGACGACTTCGCCGCGCTGGTGATTCCGGAACTGCGCCGCCGCGGCCTGATCCGCAGCCGTTACGAAGGTGCGACTTTGCGCGAGCATCTCGGCCTGCCGCGCGCGCCGCATCAGGCCGCGGAGATGCGGTGATCGTGACGCCGGTCCCCTCATTTGTGGAGACATCCATGCCGATCGTGGACATGCGCAGCCGTCCGTCCTTCCTACACGCCTTCTTCGGCGCGACGCCGGGCAGCTCCGAATACGATGTCGTGCGCTGGCTGAACGGCCGCGTCGGCTCCCGGGAGATCGACCACTTCACCCGCGGCGCCACCCTCGACGGTTTCCGCGCCGAGATGGACGAGGCCGGCATCGATGTCGCCGTGATGGTCGCCCGTTCGGTGCCGGGCGTGCGCGTGACCAACGACGACCTCGCGGCGGTCGCCCGACACGATCCGACGCGCCTGATCGGCATCGCATCGGTCGATCCGGTGGAACTGGGGCGCGAGGCCGCGCTGGCGGAGGCGCGCCGAGCCGTGGCCGAACTCAACCTTCGCGGCATCAACCTCGATGTGGGGTTCTACGCGGAAGGTCTGCGCGCGGACGACGCGCGCCTGCTGCCGCTCTACGAGCTGTGCCAGGAGTTGCGCGTCCCGGCCTTCGTGATGTCGGGGCCGACGACGCCGGATCTGCGGCTCAACGATCCGTTCGCCGTCGACCGGGTGGCGAAGCTCTTCCCCAAGCTGCCGCTGGTCTGTTGCCACGGCTTCTACCCGCACGTCGCCGAGATGCTGACGGTCGCCCTACGCAACGAGAACGTCTTCGTCTCGCCCGACATGTACACCTTCGCGCCGGGCGGGCGCCTCTACGCAGAGGCCGCCAACGGCTACCTGCGCGACCAGTTCCTGTTCGGCTCGTCCTTCCCGTTCCGGCCGATGCGCCAGGGCGTCGAGGATTTTCGCGCGCTGGGACTGAACGACGTCGCGCTGGAGGCTGCGCTGTGGCGCAACGCCAACCGGCTGCTGGGCCTCGGCCTCGCCGGAGTTAACCGCCAGCCGCCCGCGCCAGGATCGTGACCGTCCCCGCGGCCGGATCGAGGGCGAGGTCGTCGCCGGTCGCGATCAGGCCTGTCACGTCGCCGTCGAGCCCCGGCCGCCGCCGCTTTCCCGCGGCGCGAAGCAATTCCTTGCTTCAATCGTCCTCCACCCAGCGGTCTAACCGCGTTGGCCGGGTCGTCCTGCGACGGCTCCGGCTTGGCCGAGGAGGAAGAGATGGCGGCGATCCCGCGCGAGATCAGGCTCACCGAGGGGCGCCGCCGCCTCGACGTGATCTGGGAGGACGGCTCGGCCTCGCACCTCGCGGCCGTGACCCTGCGGGCGCACAGCCGCAGCGCCGAGACGCTGCGGGCCGGGATCGACGGGCTGCCGCCCGCGCTCCCCGAGGACCTCGCTATCACCGCGGTCGAGCCGGTCGGCGCCTATGCGGTCAACCTCGCCTTCTCCGACGGGCACGACCGCGGAATCTTCCCCTGGCCGTACCTGCGGGCGCTGGCTGACGGTGCGGCGGCGTGAGGGAAATGCCGATGGACGAGATCCGCGACGCGACCTCCGAGGTCGCCTGCGACGTGCTGGTGATCGGCGGCGGCACCGCCGGGCCGATGGCGGCGCTGAAGGCGAAGCTCCGTAACCCGGCGGCCCGCGTGGTGCTGCTGGAAAAGGCCAACGTGAAGCGCTCGGGCGCGATCAGCATGGGCATGGATGGGCTCAACAACGCCGTCATCCCCGGCTACGCCACGCCGGAGCAGTACACCAAGGAAATCACCATCGCCAACGACGGCATCTGCGATCAGGCACCGGTCTACAAGTATGCGGAGCGCTGCTTCGAGATCATCCAGGAACTCGACCGGTTCGGCATCCGTTTCCAGCGCGACCACAACGGCGATTACGACGTCAAGAAGGTGCACCATCTCGGCACCTACGTCCTGCCGATGCCGAACGGCGACACCGTCAAGAAGGCGCTTTACCGGCAACTGCGCAAGGCGCAGGTGCTGATCTCCAACCGCTTCATGGCGACCCGGCTTCTCAACGCGCCCGACGGCGCGGTGGCGGGTGCAGTCGCGGTCAACACCCGCACCGCCGAGTTTCTGGTGATCCGGGCAAAGGCCGTGATTTTGTGCCTGGGGGCGGCCGGGCGGCTCGGCCTGCCGCATTCGGGCTATCTCTGGGGCACCTACGAGAACGCCGCCAATTCCGGTGACGGCTATTCCATGGCCTACCATGCGGGGGCGGGGCTCGCGAACCTCGAGTGTTTCCAGATCAACCCGCTGATCAAGGATTATAACGGCCCGGCCTGCGCCTACGTCGCCGGCCCATTCGGTGCCTACACCGCCAACAGCGCCGGCAACCGCTTCATCGAGTGCGATTACTGGTCGGGCCAGATGATGCAGGAGTTCTACAACGAACTGCAAAGCGGCAACGGCCCGGTCTTCCTCAAGCTCGATCACCTGCACGCCGACACCGTGTCGGAGATCGAGACGATCCTGCACAAGGTCGAGCGGCCCTCGCGCGGGCGCTTCCACGAGAACCGCGGCACCGATTACCGCGAGCGCATGGTCGAGATGCACATCTCGGAGGTGGGCTTCTGCTCAGGCCACAGCGCGTCGGGCGTGTTCGTGGACGAGTTCGCCCGTACCACCGTGCCGGGGCTGTATTCGGCCGGCGACATGGCCAACGTCCCCCACAACTACATGCTCGGCGCCTTCACCAACGGCGCCGTGGCGGGCGAGCACGCCATCGACTTCGCAGGCGAGATCGACCTTCCGCCAATCGACGCCGAGGCTGTCGCCCGCGAGCGGGCGCGGGTGCTGGCGCCGACGAAGCGCGAGGACGGCATCCCGCCGAACCAGATCGAGTACAAGACCCGCCGCTTCGTCAACGACTACCTCCAGCCGCCGAAGGTGACGGCCAAGATGGAGATCGGCCAGCGGCGTTTTTCCGAGATTCGCGAGGACCTTGAGAACCGCATGGTCGCCCGCGACAGCCACGAGCTGATGCGGGCGCTGGAGGCCGCCTCGATCCTCGACTGCGCCGAGATGGCCGCCCACGCCTCGCTGTTCCGCACCGAGAGCCGCTGGGGCCTCTACCACAACCGCACCGACTTCCCAGAGAAGAACGACGCGGACTGGTTCTGCCACACGATCCTGCGGAAGCGGGACGGCCGCATGGTCAGCGAGAAGCGTCCGATCACGCCGTACCTCGTGCCGATCGAGGCGCAGGAGCGCGGCGCCTACGACCGCCAGCGCGTCCGCAAACAGGCTTGAGCCAGGAGTTTTCCGATGCCCCTCGCCCACCAGCCCAGCACCGTCCCGGTCACCGTCGATCCGGACAAGTGCATCGCCGACAAGGGCTGCACGGTCTGCGTCGATGTCTGCCCGCTCGACGTGCTGCGGATCAGCGACCTCACCGGCAAGGCCCACATGAAGTACGACGAGTGCTGGTACTGCATGCCCTGCGAGACCGACTGCCCGACCGGCGCGGTCACCGTCCAGATCCCCTACCTGCTGCGGTGAGCGCCATGCCCATCACCGATCCGTTCGAGGATTTCGGCGACGTCGCCGATCTCGCCCAGGGCCTGACCGATCCCGACCCGGCGGTGCGCCGCGTCGCGGTGCTGGCGTTGGCCGAGACCGCCGACCCGGAGGCCGTGCCGCATTTGGCACGTGCCGCAGCGGATGCCGACCAGGACGTGCGGCGCCAGGCGGCGCTCTCGCTCGGCGGCTTCGACGGGCCCGAGACCGCCGCCGCGCTGGCCGGCGCCCTCACCGACCCCGACCGCGCGGTCGCAGCGGCCGCCGCCGAGAGCCTGACAGAACTGAAGGATTCGTCCGCGGGTCGGCCGCTGCTGCCGCTCGCCGGCCATGCCGACGCCTTCGTACGGGCCGCCGCCTTGCGCGCGCTGCGGGGGCTGCGTCTGCCCGAGGCGCTGGGGCCGGCGGTCGCCGCGCTCGGCGACGTGGAGCCGGCGGTGCGGGCGCAGGGCGTCGGCGTCATCGCCTACCTGAAGCGCGAGGAGACGCTGCCCTCGCTCATCGCCGCGACCCGCGACACCGATTCCGAGGTGCGCCGCGCGGCCATCGGCGGGCTCGCCTTCTCGCGCCACACCAGCGCGGTCGAGGCCATTGCCGGCGCACTGCGCGATCCCGAATGGAGCGTGCGCGAGACCGCCGCCGAGGTGCTCGGCCGTGCGGGGAATGCGGAAGCCGCCGAGGTGCTGATCGCGGCGCTGGGGGACGCCGCGTGGCAGGTCCGCCAAAAAACCCTGCGCAGCCTCGGCCGGCTCAAGGCGCGCCGCGCCGTGCCGACGGTGCTCGCCTCCCTCTCCGACGCGATGGCGGGCTTGCGCAAGGAGGCGGCCGCCGCGCTCGGCGAGATCGCCGACCCGGCGGCGCGGGCGGGGCTGGAGGGCATCGCCAACGATCCCGATCCGGACGTGCGCAAGACCGCGCGCTGGGCCCTCGACCGGCTGGCGGCGTAGGGGGTCGTCACCACATCGTCTGGCGCGCCCGCTCGGCCCAGGCCGCGTCGTAGGCCTCGCCTCCGACGCGGCCTGGGCTCAACTCGGCGAGGATCTGGCCGGGCGTCGGCAGCGTCCTTGGATCGACGTGGCACTCCGCCCGCCAGAGGCCGGAGCGGATCAGGGCGCGGGCGCACTGGAAGTAGACTTTGCGCACCACGATCACCATCACGGTCCGCGGCGCCTTGCCCTCCACCGCGAAGGACGCGCACAGATCCGGGTCGTCGTCGATGGTGGCGAGCCCGTTAACGCGCAGGGCGTTGCCGAGACCGGGGATCAGGAACATCAACCCGACCCGCGGGTCCTCGACGACGTTGCGCAGGCTGTCGATCCGGTTGTTGCCGCGTCGGTCGGGCAAGAGGAGCGTGCGGGGATCGGCCACGCGCACGAAGCCCGGCACGTCGCCGCGCGGCGAGCAATCGAGCCCGCCGGGACCGGAGGTGGCGAGCGCCAGGAACGGCGAGGCCTCGATCAGGCGGCGGTATTGCGGCGTGACGTGGTCGGCGACCTTCGTGGTCGAGGGCACGGCGACCGCGCCGAACGCGCCGTAGATCCGCTCCAACTCCGCAACGTCCCGAACCGCCGCCATCACCCATTCCCCCTCGTCACGGACCGGCTTAACCGATGCGGTCGCGGCCGCAAATCCGAGCGCAGGGCCGGCCTCATCCCTCCTTCAGCACGATGTCCTGCAACCGATCCGGGCGCACCAGCCGGATATGTACGGCGTCGATCGCCACGAGGCCCTCGCGCTGGAACCGCTTGAGCATCATCGTCACCCATTGTCGGGTCGAGCCGACGAGGGCTGCGAGTTCGTCGTGCGTGATGCGGCGGCGGATGACGACCGTGCCGTTCTCGGGCGTGCCGTAGAGGTCGCCGAGGTTGAGGAGGAGCTGCGCCAGCCGCTCGATGACCGAGCGGGTGCCGAGCATCTGCGCCATCGCGGTGTAGCAGCGGCCCTTGGCCTCCAACGCGGCGATGAGGCAGAGCGCGAAGGCCGGCATCTGGCGGATCAGGCTGCGCAATGTCGCGCTCGACAGCACGGTGACGCGCGCCGGCTCGATCGCCACGCCCGACCACTGATGGCAGCCGCCGCCATGGATGCTCGGGCCGCCGATGAAGTGGCCGGGCGTCCAGTAGGCCAGGGTCACTTGCCGTCCGGAGGGGCCGGAATAGAACACCCGCACCCGCCCCTCCTCGATCAGGAAGATGCCCTCGTGCGGGGCGCCTTGCGTGAACACGCTCTCGCCGGGCGCGAGGTTCACGCTGCGGCCGGCGGCGCGCACGCGGGCGATCTCGGTGGGGGTGAGCCCATCCAGGAAGCTCGCGCCGTCATCGAGCCCCTCGATCGTCTCGCTGAGGAACAGCGCGCTCGCGATCAGCGGCGCCGGGCGGCGGGGTTCGGGAAGCGCGAGCGGGACCGACGACATGGGACGAGACCTCGGGACGACGTCCGGTGCCGGCTCTATCTCCCGGCTCGATTATCGGCGCAGTGCACCTCTGAGCAATTCCAAATCGAACGATGGATCGGACTAAATATTCTACGCCGAACATTTTCACGAGAAGATATTTTCTAACGATCGACAAACATTGAAAATCCGAACAATTCGCGTTCTGTCGATGAAATTAATTACTCGCCGAAGCGACCGCGCGAAGGGCAAATCCGAGGCGTCGCCGTCCTCCCGAGCGGCCGACGGAAACCGTCCACGGAGCCCCCGGTGACCCATCGCTTCCCGCTCACCCGCCGCCGCGCGGCCCTCCTTCTGGCGGCGACCTTTTTCGGTGTGTCGTCCCCCGTCTCGGCGCGGGCCGAGACCATCCGGGTCGCCATCGGCACGCAGGACACCACGATCAACTGCGCCACCGGCGGGCTGCTGATCCGCGAGCTGAAGCTCCTCGAAAAATTTCTGCCGCATGACGGGAAGTACAAGGACGCAACCTACGACATCCAGTGGCGCAATTTCACCAGCGGGGCGCCGCTCACCAACGAGATGGTGGCGGGCAAGCTCGATCTCGGGGCGATGGCGGACTTCCCCGGCTCGCTCAACGGCTACGCCTTCGCCAAGGCCGGGCGCCGCTCGCTGTTCATCTCGGTGCTCTCGGGAAGCCTGCGCGGCAGCGGCAACGGCATCGTCGTGCCGAAGGAATCGCCGGTGCAATCGCTCGGCGACCTCAAGGGCAAGACGATCTCGGTGCCGTTCGCCTCGACGGCGCACGGGCTTCTGCTGCGGGCGGTGAAGGCGCAAGGATGGGAGCCGGGCCGCGATGTCACCATCATCACCCAGGCGCCGGAGGTGGCGGGCGCGGCGTTGCTGGCCAACAAGATCGATGCTCATGCCGACTTCGTGCCCTTCGCCGAGCTGTTTCCCTGGCGGGGCTTTGCCCGCAAGATCTACGACGGCGCGCAGGCGGACGCCCCGACCTTCCACGGCGCGCTCGCGGACGGCGACTACGCCGACAAATACCCCGAAATCGTCACCGCCTACCTGCGCGCGGCGATCGAGGCCGACCGGCTGATCGCGGCCGAGCCCGAGAAGTATGCCGAGCTGATCGAGCGGGTGACCGGGATCGAGGCGGAGGTCGCCTACCTGTTCCACGGGCCGCTCGGCCTCCAGACCCGCGACGTGACGTGGAAGCCCGCCTACCGGCAGGCGGTGAAGACCTCGTTCGAGACGCTGAAGCTCCTCAAGAAGGCCGATTCCGACATCGACCTCGACCGCTTCGTGGACGACCGCTTCATCCGCGCGGCGAGCGCCCAGGCCGGGCTCGATTACGAGGCGCGGCTGAAGGACGAGGCGCCGCTGGCGCTCAAGGCCAACGACGCCGCCACGGGACAGCCGATCACCGATTCTTCCCGTGTGGCGCAGCTCTGGCTTCGCGGCGAGGCGCATGTCCGTCACTACGCCGCGCCGGAGGCTGCCTTCGCGGCGCTCGCCGATCTCGAGCGCCAAGGCCGCGAGGCCCGCGCGGTCTACGCGCAGGACCGGGGCACCGGCATCAAGCTGTTCGCCACCCAAGCCTGGTACGTGCGCGACGGACAGGGCGCCTTGAGCGCCTTCCTGCTCAAGGGCGCCGCGGAGGGTTATGCCGCGGCCCATGGCGGCGATGTTCTCGACTTCGCCGGCGTCCGGGCCGGTCATCCGAAGCTCTCCGCCCGATGAGCGCCTCCGTCGTCGAGGCGGCGTCCCTCCGCGCGGCGCGCAGGGCCACGGTGCGGGCGAGGAGCCCACGGGCGCTGCCGCTCGGGCGCCTCGCCTTGCGCGGTCTCGCTTTGGCGCTCAGCCTCGCCGCATGGCACCTCGCGGCCACCTACCGGCTCGATCTCGGCGTCGTCACCTTCCGCAACGTGCCGACCCCGGCCGCCGCCGCGCAGGCCGCCTGGGCGCTGCTCCACGCGCCCGCGTTGCCGATCCATCTCGGCACCAGCCTCGCGCGGGTGCTGTCAGGCTTCCTCGCCGCGCTCCTCGTCGGCATCGGGCTCGGCCTCGCCATCGGCCGCGCTCGGCTCGCCCGCGACCTGTTGCTGCCGCCGCTCGAAGTGTTGCGGCCGATTCCCGCCGTCGCCTGGATACCGCTGGCGATCCTGATGTTTCCGTCCTCCGAGGTGTCGATGGCCTTCATCACTTTCACGGGGGCGCTGTTTCCGATCCTGCTCAACACCGTGCACGGGGTCGAATCGGTCCATCCGCGGCTGGTCGCCGCCGCCCGCAGCCTCGGGGCGGGGGATGCCGCGATCCTGCGGGAGGTGATCCTGCCGGGGGCCGCGCCCAGCATCGTCACGGGGGCGGCGATCGGCATGGGCACGGCGTGGTTCTGCCTGATCACCGCCGAGATGATCTCCGGCCAGTACGGGATCGGCTACTTCACCTGGGAATCCTACACGCTCCAGAACTACGACGACATCGTCGTCGGCATGCTTCTGATCGGCCTGCTTGGGATGGGATCGAGCCTCGTGGTGCGCTGGCTCGGTGCCCGGGCGACGCCGTGGGTCGGCGCGGGAGGCCAGCGATGAGTGCGGCTGTCGCCGGTATCGAAGCAGACGACGGCCACGTCACGATCCGAGGCGGCGCGATCCGCCTCGGGCGGGGCGAGGCAGCCTTCGACGTGGTCGAGGGTATCGAACTCGACATCCCGGCCCGGCAGTTCGTCTGCCTCCTCGGACCCTCGGGCTGCGGGAAATCGACTCTGCTCGGCGCGGTCGCCGGCCATCTCGCCCTGTCCCGTGGCAGCGTCGCCCTCGACGGGCGGGCTGTGATCGGCCCGCATCCCGACCGCGGCATCGTCTTCCAACAGCACACGCTGTTTCCCTGGCTCAGCGTCCTCGATAACGTTGCCTTCGGTCCGAAGATGAAGGGCGTGGCCCACGCCGAACGCCGGGAGCGCGCCCGCTCGCTCTTGGCCCAGGTGGGGCTGTCCGACTTCGCCGGCCACTATCCGGCGGAACTGTCGGGCGGGATGCAGCAGCGGGTCGAGATCGCCCGCGCCCTGATCAACCGGCCGCGCGTCCTGCTGATGGACGAGCCATTCGGGGCGCTCGACGCGCAGACGCGGCTGACGATGCAGGAACTGCTCCTCGACATCTGGACGCGTCACCGCACCACGATCCTGTTCGTGACGCACGACATCGACGAGGCGCTGTTTCTGGCCGACCGGCTGATCGTGATGACGCCGCGACCAGGGCGCATCCTCGACGACATCCCCCTCGAGTTCGGCCGCCCCCGCGATCGCGGCCTGATCACCGATCCGCGCTTCACGGCGATCAAGCAACGCTGCCTCACGCTGCTGCGGGACGCGCCCGGCGGCGTGCCGCTGGCGCGGCTGAGTCCGATCGGCGTATGAATCGCTCCGTTCCTGCGCCGTAGGGATGATCGCATGCCGGAGGTGACGCCCGTGGCCGCGCAGGCTTCCTCGATGCCGAGCGTCACCTACTATTTCAGCTTCCTGTCGCTGTGGTCCTATGTCGGCAGCCGCGCCTTCCGGGCGCTCGCCGAGCGCACGGGTGCGCAGATCGTCTACAAGCCGGTCGATCTGCTCGCCGTCTTCGCGGCGGGCGGCGGCAAGCCGGTCAAGGAGCGGCCGTTGCAGCGGCAGGCCTACCGGCTCGTCGAGATGCAGCGCTGGCGCCGCATCCGCGGCATCCCGCTCAACTTGCACCCGAAGTTCTACCCGGCCGACCCGTCGCTCGCCCACCGCGTCCTGCTCGCGGCGCTCGACGAGGGAGCCGAGGTCGCCGACTTCGTCCATGCGGGCCTCAGTGCCGTCTGGGCGGACGAATTCGACATCGCCGATCCCGCCACGATCGTCCGTCTCGCCGACGCGGCCGGGCTCGACGGGGCGCGGCTGCTCACTCGTGCCGACGAACCTTCCTTGCGCGAGCGGGAGACGACACTGACCCGCGAGGCGATCGGGCGACAGGTGTTCGGGGCGCCGTTCTACTTTTTCCGCGATGAGCCGTTCTGGGGTCAGGACAGGCTCGATCTGCTGGAGGCGGCGATCGCGGGCTCGGAGGCGCCGCTTCCGCTGCCGGACCTCTCCGGCTCCTGAGCCGACGTCTCCCCCAGCAGGGCGTTGAGGGCGATCGCCGCGATTGCAGTGAGCAGGATCGGGTCCTTCACGATCGGGCCAAACGCATCCGGCACCGCGCGGAAGAATTGCGGCTGCACGATCGGGATCAGGCCGATCCCGAGCGAGGCAGCAATGATCAGCGCGTCGCGGCTGCCGGCCCGGGCGTAGTCGACCTGCGCCAGAATGCGGATGCCGGTCGCCGCGACCATGCCGAACATCACCAGCGCCGCCCCGCCGAGCACGGGCTGCGGGATCGAGGCCGCGAGGAAGGCCACCTTCGGCACGAGGCCGAGCACCAGCATGATCGCGCCGGCCATGGCGCAGACCCATCGGCTATGCACGCCGGTGAGCCCGACGAGGCCGACATTCTGCGAGTAGGATAGATAGGGGAAGGTGTTGAGCAGGCCGCCGATCAACGTGCCGAGTGCGTCGGCGCGCAGGCCCCGGCGGATGTCCTCCGTGCCGACGGCGCGCCCGGTCATGACGCCGAGGGCCAGGAACATGCCGGTCGCCTCGATGAACACGATGGTCATGACGAGGCACAGGATCAGGCACGGCACGAGGTGAAAGGTCGGGGCGCCGAATTGGAGCGGCCACACCACCCGCAGCCACGGCTCGGCGGCAAGCCCCTCGAAACTGGTCCAGCCGAGCGCCACGGTGAGTGCGGTGCCGAGCCCGATCCCGAGCAGCACCGCGATGCGCCCGACGAAGCCTGGGCCGAACCGGGCGAGGAGGAGCGTCGCGGCGAGGACGCTCGCCGCCACGGCGACCGTGCCGGGTGCGCCGAACTCGGGCTTGCCCGCGCCCCCGCCCGCCCAGCCGACCGCGACGCGGGTCAGCGCGATGCCGATCATCAGCAGGATCGTGCCCGTCACGACGGGCGGGAAGAAGCGCATCACCCGGCCGATGAAGGGCGTGACGAGGAGCCCGTAGAGGCCGCCGACGATCACCGCGCCGTAGATGCCGGTGAGCCCGACGCCGGGCATCGCCGCGATGGCAAGCAGCGGCTGGATCGCCACCGCGGTGACGCCCATGATGACGGGGAGCCGGATGCCGAACGGGCCGATCCCGACCGTCTGGATCAGCGTGGCGATGCCGCAGGCGAACAGGTCGGCGTTCACGAGGAGCGCGATCTGGTCCTTGGGCAGTTGCAGCGCCCCGCCGACGATGAGCGGAACGGCGATGGCGTTGGCGTACATGACGAGGACGTGCTGGAGCCCCAGCACGAACAATCGCGGCGCGGGCGGCACCGCGTCGACGCCGTCGCGGGCCACGGAGCCGCCCATCGGCTCGACCGGCCTCATCTCCCCACCCGCGGGAAGATGTGCTCGGCAAAGCGCGCCATCTCCGCCTCAAACGGCTGGAATTGCAGCATGAACAGTTCGATGCCGGCCGCGTGGAAGGCGCGAACGCGCTCAGCGATCTGCTCGTAGCTGCCGACGAGTCCGGCCGCGGTACCGCCGTTGGTGCCGACATGGTGGGTGGCCGCCGCATCGGTCTTGGCGAACATCACGCTGGCGGCGTCGGTGCGGGTGCGTGTGTCGGCGCGGATCGCCTCGTCGCGGCGGCTCAAGTCGAGCAGGCGGGCGAACTCGGCCTGCGCCTCGGCCTCGGTCTCGCGGGCGATCACGAAGGCCGAGAGGCCGTAGCGCAGGCGGCCCGCTGCGGCCGGACGGCGGGCGACATCGGCGATGAGGTCGGCGACCGCCTCCAGGGGCTGGCCGTTGATGAACCAGACGTCGCCGTGGTCGGCCACCAGCGCGCGGGCCGGCTCCGACTCGCCGCCGACATAGATCGTGGGACGCGCCCGGTACGTGCCGGCGGGCTTCAGTTGATAATCCTCGACGCGGAAGTGCCGGCCCTCGTAGTTCACGCGCTCGCCCCGCAGCAGCCGGTCCACCAGGGCGATCCACCCGCGGCCATAGGCGTAGCGCTCGTCATGGGCCGGGAACGGCAGGCCCGCTTGCTCGAATTCGGCGCGGTTCCAGGCGTTGACGAGGTTGAGCGCGAACCGGCCCGCGCTGACGTGCTCGATCTGCAGCGCCATCTTGGCGAGCACGACCGGGTGGTAGAGCCCCGGCTTGATCGCCGCGATGATCTCGATGCGCTGCGTCAGCGCCGCGAGCGCGGCTGACGCCGTCCAGGCCTCCAACTGGTCGCGGGTCTCGTCGTAGGGGTTCACCGTGTGCTGGGCGACGAGGACGCTGTCGTAGCCGAGGCGCTCGGCCTCCAGCACCAGCGTGCGGTTGCGGTCCCAGGAGGCGTCGTGCGGCTCGTCCGGATCGTCGCGGGCGGCGCGGGAGCCGTGGACCGGGGCCCAGACACCGAAGCGGAGCGGATGCGTCATCGGTCTCAGCCCCGTCCGCCCGGCGGCTGCCACAGCCGCACCGCGGTGGCGTCGAGCCGGCGCGGGATCAGCCCGGCGTCCAGGAAGGTGTCGGCGATGGCCTGCTGCTCGGAGAGGGCCGCCCGTTCGACTGCCCTGACGGCGTAGGAGCGCCGTTCGTTGACGGTGGCGACGACCTCCGGCGGCAGGTCGCCCCAGATCGGCGCGAGCAGGGCCACGGCCTCCTCGGGGTTGCCCTTCACCCATTGCCCCGCCTCGACGAGCGCCGAGAAGATCGTAGCGACCACCTCCGGCTGCTCGGCGGCAAAACTGTCGTTGACCGTGTAGTAGCGGTTGTAGCTCGACAGGCCGGTGGCGTCGGCCAGCACCCGCACCGGGCGCTTGGCCTGGACGATGGCGAGGAACGGATCCCAGATCGACCACGCCTCGATGCCGCCCCGCTCGAACGCCGCGAGCCCGTCGGCCGCCTCTAGATAGGCCGGGCGGATATCGGAGAACCGCAGGCCGTCGCGCTTGAGCGCGCCCGCGAGGATGAAGTGGCAGCCCGAGCCCTTCGAAACGCCGACCGTCCGGCCCTTGAGATCCGCCACCGTTCGGATCGGAGATTCGTCGGGCACGACGATCGCCTCGGCCCGCGGCGAGGCTCCCTCCATCGCGTAGAAGGTGAGCGGGGCGCCCGCCGATTGGGTGAAGATCGGCACCGCGTCGGCGACGTCCGCGTGGAGATCGACCGCGCCGGTGTTCATCGGTTCCAGCACCTTGGTGAACAAGTGCCAGCTCACCCCAAACCCCTGCCGGCCGAGCCGTTCCTCCAGGGTGCCCTTGGCTTTCAGCACGGTGAGCAGCGTCGAGGAGCGCTGGTAGCTGAGGCGCACCGTCCGCCCGGCGCGAGCCGAACCGGATCGGCCGAGGACGAGGCCGGCAGCCAGCGCCCCGGCGAGATGACGGCGGGTGAGGGTCATCGGACCTCCGTGCGATCGATGGGGCGGGCCGCGGGGGCCGGGACGTCCGGCCGCGGATCGGCGGTGAAGCCGTCGCGGTTCGGCATCGCGACCTTCGGCAGGGAGGCAGCGTCGAGACACGCCTCCTCCGGCAGCAGGCCGTTGAGGTGCAGCACGTAGGCGCTGACCGCGTAGGTCTCGTCCGGGCTCAGCGATTGCGGCGCGTCGAACGGCATGGCCCGGCGCACGTAGTCGAACAGGGTCGTGGCGTAGGGCCAGTAGCTGCCGACCGTGCGCAGGGGCTTGGCGCTCGCCAGACTTCCCTGCCCGCCGGCGAGCGCCTCGGCAGCGGCGCCTTCGCCACGGGCGCCATGGCAGCCGGCGCAGCGGGCGGCGTAGAGGGCCGCACCATCGCGCACGCTGCCGTGGCCGGGTGGCAGCCCCTGGCCGTCGGGCCGCACGTCGATGTCCCAGGCGGCAACGGCCTCCGGCCTCACCGGGCGGCCGATGCCGAGAGGCTCGGCCATGGCCGGGCCTGCAAGGCACACGATCAGGGAAAAGAGCGCCTCACGCCGCATAGGTCACCGCCCCGCTCGATCCGACGCTCCAGCCGAACACCGCGTTGTTGTGGTAGAACGAGCGGGTGCCGCGCACCGCCACCAGCGCCTCGCGCGAGGGCTGGACGTAGCCGGTCTCGTCCCGTGCCCGGCTGAGAAGTTGGGCCGGCCCGCCCTCCCAGCGCCAGGGCAGGCGGAAGCGGGTGAAGCAGCGCGGCAGCACCGGCCCCTCCAGCCGCGCCTCCCGCCAGGAGGCGCCGCCATCGGTCGAGACCTCGACGCCCGCGATCCGTCCGCGCCCGGTCCAGGCGAGGCCGCGGATCTCGTGGAAGCCGGGCTCGCGCAATTGCTGGCCGCCGGAGGGCGCGGTGATGACGGATTTGGCCTCCATCGCGAAGGTGAACTGGCGCGCCGTGCCGTCGGGCATCAGGTCGGTGTATTTCGAGGTTTCTTCCCGCGTCTGGAACGGCCGGTCGCCGAGCTTGATCCGGCGCAGCCACTTGATGCTGAGGTTGCCCTCCAGCCCCGGCAGGAACAGCCGCAGGGGATAGCCCTGCTCCGGCCGCAGCCGCTCGCCGTTCTGGGCATAGGCGAGGATCGCCCCGTCGAGGGCGTCCAGCGGGATCGAGCGGGTCATGGCGCAGGCATCCGCCCCCTCCGCCAGGAGCCACGCGGCGCCCGGCTTCACTCCGACCTCCGCCAGCACGGTCGCGAGTTCGACGCCGGTCCACTCGGCGCAGGAGATCAGGCCGTGGCTGTCCTGCACCGTCCAGTCGGGCTTGGCCCCGAGCCAGGGCGTGTTGCCCGAGCATTCGAGAACGTGCAGCCGCGACACCGCGGGAAAGCGCACGAGGTCGTCCATGGTGAGGATCAGCGGGCGCTCGACGAGGCCGTGCACGGCGAGGCGGTGCCGATCCGGGTCGATGGCCGGGATGCCGGCGTGGTGGCGCTCGAAATGCAGCCCGTTGGGCGTGACGATGCCGTGCAGGCCCTGAAGCGGCGTTACCGTGGAGGTCGCGCCGGGAAAGCGCGGCGGCAGCCGCGGATAGCGCGCGAGCGTCTCCCCCGCCGCGGGCCGGCCGTAGCCGGGGGCGGTAGCGCCCTGCTCGCGGGTCCAGGGTGGCACGTCGAGGGGGTTCGCCTCGGCGAGCGCCCCCGTGGCGACGCTGGCGCCGGCGAGCGAGCCGGCCCAGCGCAGGAAGTTGCGGCGGTTGTCCATCGCTCCCGCCCCTACTTCGCGCTCGCCTCGGCCTGGACGGCCTCGAAGACGCGGGGATCGAACAGGCCGTCCGTCGGCGGGGTCGTCTCGCTGATGCCGAGCGTGGTCTGGAAGGCCAGCATGGCCCGCGTCGCCGCCACGATGGTGCGGGGATCGGCGACGTACTGGGTGGCCGGCGAGGCGAGCGCCGCCCGCAGCGTCGCCGCGGTGACGATGCCCTTGCCGAGGGCGGCCTCGACGGCGGGTAGCGCCCGCTCCGGCTCGCGCTTGATCAGATCGACGGCACGCACGATTGCCCGGACGAGGGTGCGAACCGCCTCCGGGTTCTGCTCGAGGAAAGCGCCGCGCACCGCCACCACCGTGCCGGGCTGACCCGGAAACAGGTCGTCGCCTCTAGCGACCAGCCGGATCTGTGGGTTGCGCTCGCGGATGATGGTCAGGCCCGGCTCGCGCACCGTCGCGGCGTCCACCGCGCCGGCCAGGATCGCCTGCTGCGCCGCGTCGATACCGAGCGTGAGGATCTGCACGTCGGCCGGATCGACCTTGTGCACCTCGCGCAGCCAGTAGGACAGGTTGGTGTAGGGGATCGAGCCGAGCGGCTGGGTCGCGATCTTGGCGGGCCGGCCGTTCTCCGCGCGGAAGCGCCGAAACACTTCCGCCGGGGTGGTGCCGCCGGTGAGCGGCCCGGCGAGTTTTGGCCCCGCCACCAGCACGTTCTCGCCGACGGCGGTTGCGGCCACCACCCGCAGATCGATCCCGCGGGTCCGCCCGATCGCCACCGGCGTGATCCCGGCGACGTAGACGTCCAGCGTGCCGCTCGCCGCCGCCTGCACGGCGTTGGGCCCGGAATCGTACAGTGCCACGACCGGCTTCAAGCCGCCCGCGGACAGCCAGCCCTCCCGCTCGGCCACGAACAGCGGCGCGGCGCCGAGCACCGGAATCGCCCCGATCCGCACGGGAACGGCTTGAGCCTGGCCTTGCGCCCGGGCTGCGGCGGAGGCACCGAGAAGCGCGAAGAGAAGAATGGCCCACCGGGAGAGGCGCGACGACATGATCGTTCTTTTATTTTGAGAGATTGAAGCAAGATCTATCTAGATCCTTCTGTATTATGAACAGATCATGCGGATACGCAAGAAATCTTGCGGCAACGAAGTTATAGCCTGCGCCGATGGTTGGGCGACAACGGGGATATCTGGCGATGCAGGACGAGAACGAGCGCCGCAGGCGGCTGGGCGCGCACGTGGCACCGGAAGGCCTCTACGAAGCGATCAAGGCGCGGCCCTTCCTCGGTAGCGTGCAGTGCAGTCACGACCGGCTGGTGGCGGGAAGCTGGCACGAGATCGTGCTGACCTACGAGGTCGGCGGCTGCGGCATCGCCGATGGGGCGACGTTCAAGGCGACCTTCAAGTTCTACTCCGACTGGGCCCTGTTCCAGACCGTGGACCCGGCGGCGGCCAACTACGTCAGTGCCGAGTACGAGGCCGGCCCGCTGCTGCCGGGGCAGTCGCCCGCCACCGTTCAGTCGCTCAGCGTGCGCTTCGACCAGAAGGGCCACGAGCGCCCGTTCCAAAAGGCCGTGATCGTGGATGTGATCGACGGCTACCTGAATGCAGGCGACCGCATCGTCATCCGGCTCGGCGACCGGCGTGCCGGGGGGCCAGGCACCCGCGTCCAGACCTTCGTAGAGGACGGCTTCCGCTTCCGCTGCTACGTTGATCCGCTCGGCACCTCCCGCTACGTCGCGGTGCCGAACGATCCGGTGATCGCCGTCGTCGCCGGGCCGCCGGAGCGCATCCAGCTGGCCGCGTCCCGCTTCGTCGCGGAGGGCGTTGCGCCGTCGCTGACGGTGGCCCTGCTCGACCGCTGGGGCAACGTCGCCCGCGATCTCGGCGGTTCGCTCGACCTCGCGGCGTTCTCGGGCGAGCGCGAGGTCTACGCCCGCCGGCACGCGCTGCCGGACGAGGGCTGGGCCGTGCTGCGGGTCGAGGATCTGCCGGCCGCCTCGGGCGAGCTGCGCATCGCCACCACGCGGCCGGGGATGCGCGACGCCGTCGAGGGCGTCGCCTTCGTCACGGGGCTCAGGGACGCGCCCGTCCCCCGCGCGCTCTACGGCGATCTGCACGTCCACGCCCACGACACGGTCGGCACCAACAGTCCGGCCTACAACGCGGCCTACGCCCGCGACGTGGCCGGCGTCGATGTCTACGGCTACACCGCCAACGACTTCCAGATCACCGACGAGGGCTGGCGCGAAGGCGTCAGGGTCACCGCCGGCTTCGATGCGCCGGGCCGCTTCGTCGCCTACGCGGTGCAGGAATGGTGCGGCAGCTCGACCGCGGGCGGCGACCATCAGGTGCTGTTCCTCGGCGATGACCCGCCGGGCTTCCCCTTCAACGATAAGGGTGAGCACAACCGCACCTTCCTGTGGAACGAGAGTATGGGCGGCACCGGCGTCGAGGTCGGGCGCTGGCCGGTGGAGGATCTGTGGGCGGCCTACGCGCACGACCCCGAGAACCACCTCGTCATCCCGCATGTCGGCGGGCGTCGCTACATCCCGGACTGGCACCATCCGGAGCTGGAACGGCTAGTCGAGATCGCCTCGGCCTGGGGCCAGTTCGAGTGGCTCTACCGGGACGTGATCGCCCGCGGCTACCGGCTGGGCGTCTGCGCCAACGGCGACGAGCATCGCGGGCGCCCCGGCGGCGGTGCGCCCGGCGTCCAGGTGTTCGGCGTGCGCGGTGGGCTCACCGGCATCCTCGCCGACACGCTCGACCGCCGCGCGGTCGGCCGGGCCTTGCGGGCACGCCACACCTTCGCGACGACGGGCGAGCGCAGCGCGCTGCTCGTCACGTGCGGCCCGCATCGCCAGGGCGACGCCTTCGCGCATGAGGGCCCGGCCCGGCTCGATTACCGCTTCCTCGGCGAGGCCGGCTGGGAGGAAATCTCCGCCCACGATCACACCGGGGAGATCTGGCGGCGCGACCTGCACGCCGAACTCGGGCATTCCGAGCGGCTGGTGCGCCTGCGCTTCGGCGGCGCGCGAATCCGCGACCGTTACCGCTGGGCCGCCTGGGAGGGGCGCATCCGCATCCTCAACGGCACGATCCGCCGGGTCGCGACCCAGGGCTTCGAGCATGTCGAGGAGACGGCGTGGCGCGCCGGCCCGACCGAGATCGCCTTCCGCTCCGAGACCTACGGCGACAGCGACGCCATCGAGATCGACATCGGCGATCTGGCGGAGTGCCGCATCCGCGTCGAGGGGACGATCGGCGGCTTCGTGAAAGTCGGTGACCCGCGCCGGCCCGCCCCCTTCGTCCATGCCCCGGACTTCTCCTGGGAGATCACCGGCCGCGAGCTGATCGCGGCGGGCGCCCTGCGGCGCGACCTCGGCGGGGCCGGGCTGTTCCTCGCGCTGGAGCGGATGACCGAGGCGCCGCTGCCGCGGGATGTGGCCGGCCACATCGTCGTCGAGCCGGAGAACGCTGCCTTCGGCTTCCGGCCGGTCTACTTCTCCGGGCGCCAGCGCGCCGGCAGCCGCGTCTGGTCCTCGGCGCAGTTCATCACCTTTGCGGAAGGGGCGCGAGGTGAAGCCGAATGATCGTCAGCATCCGCTCGGCCGAGGTGCCGGGCGGGAAGAAGCCGAGATAGCGGCCCTGATGGTCCAGCAGGTAGACGAAGGCCGAGTGCTCGATGCCCGCCCCGCCCTCCGCCTGCCGGATCGCGGCCCCGCTGCCGGTGAGCCCGATCCGGCGCGGATGGAAGCTCGGGACGAACGCGGCCAAGGCGGCGGGCGTGTCGCGGGCTGGGTCCAAGGCGACGAAGACAGGCTGGATCGCCGCGCCCACCTCACCGAGAAGATCGTGCGCGCGGGCGATTGCCACCAGCTCGGTCGGGCAGACATCGGGGCAGCCGGTACGGCCGAAGGTACGGATTTCTTTCTTTCGACGGCCGCGGGAAGAGATTTCGTAGATCAGGCCACGCTACGGAATGTTTTCGCTGGACCCGACCGGAGCCTCGAAATCTGCCGAGACTTCTTCGCTGCAATCGTCGGCTCATACGAACCGACTCGCTGCCATGTCTCTGCGTAAATCTTCTCTGCGAGACCATCGCGAAGCATCGCCGACACTCTCACAGACCGTTCTTTAAAAAGAACAATCCCGTTGACTTGACGAACGCCTGCCGACACCCTGGTGGCCTCGGTCGGGCTTGCGGTCCGGCCCTCGACGGAGAGAGGAAGGTTCAAAAAATGGCGTTTCGACCCCTGCACGACCGCGTGCTGCTGCGCCGCGTCGAGAGCGACGAGCGGACCAAGGGCGGCATCATCATTCCCGACACCGCCAAAGAGAAGCCGCAGGAGGGCGAGGTCGTGGCCGTCGGCCCCGGCGCCCGCGACGAGCAAGGCCGCGTCAACGCGCTGGACGTGAAGGCCGGCGACCGGGTGCTCTTCGGCAAATGGTCCGGCACCGAGGTCAAGGTCGATGGCCGGGACCTGCTGATCCTCAAGGAATCCGACATCCTCGGCGTGATCGCCGCCTGAGCCCACACTCACCCCATCGGGAGATCCCACATGGCTGCGAAAGACGTGAAATTCTCCGGCGACGCGCGCGAGCGCCTGCTGCGCGGTGTCGACATCCTGGCGGATGCCGTGAAGGTGACGCTGGGGCCGAAGGGCCGCAACGTCGTCATCGAGAAGAGTTTCGGGGCGCCCCGCATCACCAAGGACGGCGTGACGGTCGCCAAGGAGATCGAACTGGAGGACCGGTTCGAGAATCTCGGCGCGCAGCTCGTGCGCGAGGTCGCCTCCAAGACCAACGATCTGGCCGGCGACGGCACCACCACGGCCACCGTGCTGGCCCAGGCGATCGTGCGCGAGGGCGCCAAGGCGGTGGCGGCAAACTTCAACCCGCTCGACCTCAAGCGCGGCATCGACCTCGCGACGGCGGCGGCCGTGAAGGACATCACCGGCCGCGCCCGTAAAGTGACCGCCTCCGACGCCATCGCCCAGGTCGGCACCATCTCGGCCAACGGCGACGCCGAGATCGGCCGTCTCATCGCCGAGGCCGTCGAGCGGGTCGGCAAGGAGGGTGTCATCACGGTCGAGGAGGCCAAGACCGCCGAGACCGAACTCGACGTGGTCGAGGGCCTGCAATTCGACCGCGGCTATCTCTCGCCGTACTTCGTCACGAACACCGAGAAGCTGATCGCCGAACTCGACGATCCCTACATCCTCATCCACGAGAAGAAACTGTCTTCGCTCCAGCCGCTGCTGCCGGTGCTGGAGGCAGTGGTGCAATCGAGCCGGCCGCTGCTCATCATCGCCGAGGATGTCGAGGGCGAGGCGCTGGCGACGCTTGTGGTGAACAAGCTGCGCGGTGGCCTCAAGGTGGCGGCGGTGAAGGCTCCGGGCTTCGGCGACCGCCGCAAGGCGATCCTGGAGGACATCGCGATCCTGACGAACGGGCAGGTCATCTCCGAGGATCTCGGGATCAAGCTCGAGAACGTCTCGATCCCGCTGCTGGGACAGGCCAAGCGCGTGCGCATCGACAAGGAGAGCACCACGGTCGTCGACGGTGCGGGCGAGAAGGCGCAGATCGACGCCCGCGTCGGCCAGATCAAGGCGCAGATCGAGGACACCACCTCGGACTACGACCGCGAGAAGCTGCAGGAGCGCCTCGCCAAGCTCGCGGGCGGCGTCGCGGTGCTTCGTGTCGGCGGCGCCACCGAGGTCGAGGTGAAGGAGAAGAAGGACCGGGTCGACGACGCCCTCAACGCCACCCGCGCGGCGATCGAGGAGGGCATCGTACCGGGCGGCGGCACCGCGCTGCTGCGGGCGAAGGCGGTGGTAGCGGGGCTCACGACCGACAACGCCGACGTGCGGGCCGGCATCAACATCGTCCTGAAGGCGCTCGAAGCCCCGATCCGCCAGATTGTGGCCAATGCCGGGGTCGAGGGCTCGATCGTGGTGTCGAAGATCCTTGAGAATCCGTCCGAGACCTTCGGCTTCGACGCACAGACCGAGACCTACGGCGACCTCGTCGAGGCCGGCATCGTCGATCCCGCCAAGGTGGTGCGCACTGCGCTGCAAGATGCCGCCTCGGTCGCGGGCCTGCTGGTGACGACGGAGGCGCTGGTGGCCGACCGGCCGAAGGAGAAGGCTGCGCCTTCGCTGCCCGGCGGCCCGGACTTCTGACCGGCGCTTGCCGGGCCGCGGCCGATCCGCCGCCCGTCAAGCTTGGCGGCATCATCGTTGCTCAGACTGCCTCTGCTCGCTCCGTCCGGATCGGGCTCCTCACGACGCGGCCCCGGGCGGGGCTGCGTCGGGTCACCCTACTTCGACGAGGTGGATGCATGGCCCTGTCATCGGAGTTTCGCCGCAGGCTCGAAGGCTACAGCCTGACCACAGCCGAGATCCTGTATCACCTGCCCGATCACCCGCACCTGCTCCAGACCTTCGTCTGGCAGCAACTCGACCTGTTCCCGCGCTTTCCCGAGTTGAAGCGGTTCCTCGCCTTCTGGCAGGAGCGCCTGGACGGGCCGCTGCACTCGGTGCGAGTGATGCACAGCCGCCTAATCAAGCCGGCCGAGCTGAAGACAGTCTCCGGCGAGTTCCATCTGCACTGATACGGTTTCCTGTACCTGAGGGCTGGCCGTGCTTTGATACGGCCTGGGCGTCTGGCAATCTGACGGTTTCCGGGTCCGTCACGATGACACCGGCTTTCCCGTCGTGGCGCGACCGTCAAACGGCACGCTCCCGGACGCCCTGTCTTGCGTATTCCGAACAGTCGGTTGGGTCCCGCTGCGGCGTGCACGCGCGGACAGGACAGGATCCGCCATGCTCAGCCTCGTACCGGTGGCCGGCATCGATGTCGGCAAGCCCCTCCTCGACCTCGGGTGCGAGCCCGCCTCTAACCCGCGCCGGCGTG